>DAIDAS010000101.1 GCA_027310505.1 bacterium | reverse complement strand
GCCTGGAACACGTTATTGCGATGCCCAAGCAGTCTCCCCCACACCGAAATACCGCAGCCCCGCGTCTGTCCACACAAACCGCAGGGAGTACGGCGCACGATCTCCAGCAGAGCCTTGTCCTGCTCGACACCAACCACCAATGCCTGTTCTTCTATCATTGCACCACCTTATTTCTTGACGCTGACCGAATCGCCGATCTGCCTGACCACCACTTCCGGCACTTCGCCCACCACGACCAGCTGGTAACCGTCTACGACACAGGCGTAGATGTTGGTCGCGCCTTGCAGCAAGTGCCCGGATTTGGGTGGTGCACCTTTGTCGAGCGCCTCGATGAACAGGGAGACCGTCGCAATCCCGTCAGAAAAAATCAGTTGCCTGACCGGCTGTGTCTTGCCCGCCATGAGGCGATTCAACTGATCCACCTTGACATACCCGGGAGGCAACTGAGCCACCCGCCAGCCCTCGCCTTCGGCGCGGTTCGGTATCACGTTTTCTTCCGGCTGCATCACGTAATCCTTGCCACGCTCGATATTGGGATGGAACCAGTCCATGGCTGCGATTGGCATCAGCGTCAGCTGGCTGAAGGCCACTTGCTCGACCGGCTCATTCCGCTCGTTGAACATCACCGACTTCAGCAGCAGTCCGAACTCGCGATCCACCGAAAAGCGATATCCATAACGGTATCGGTCACGAGGTGCAAGCTGGATCACCACGCCATCCCGACCACCGACCCGCTCCTGTCCCGTCACACGCGCCTGATAACTCGCCCTCAGCGCATCGGACAACCCTGGCAACATTGCCGGAAAAGAATTCTGTACACGCCGCTTCTCGATCATCACCTTTTCGTTCTGCGGGCTGTAGATCACGGCCTCGTTCCCCTGCCGCAACATTTCGCGCGGCGCCCCATCCAGCGAAATAACCCGGGCGAACTCGCCCTGCGGGTAATTCATGTGGGTGATTTGCATGTTGCTGACACCATGCCCGGCCTGATAGACGAAGATTCCCTTGTAACTGAGCTTGTGCGCGGCCTGACCGGCCTTCTCCAGCACCAGCCACGGATCCTCTTCCAGCGCGGCGGCCTGCCCCAGCAGGGGCGTAATCAGCAGACAGCAAAGCCAGCTTCTGGCAGGGTTCCGCATTAGTTCCCGTTCCCGCTCAATGCCACCGGGCGCACGTAATAAGCCGCTGGCATACCGCTACCGGCGAATGTCGCCTGATGTGCCAACAAATAGGAGTTTACGGATTCGGGAGAAACGGCGTTCTGAGCCAGGGTGGAAGTTCCGGTATCGCCGGAGGGCGCGTGCGCCTGCTGTTGCAGCACCATCCAGCCAACGAACATGACAGCGGCAACCGAAGCCGCCGCCGACATCCAGAAAGAGGGCTTGTGGGTGTGTTTGTGCGACTTGGGCGCCAGTACGGTAGGTTCGGCATCCAGCTGTTGCATCAGACGCTGGCGGAAATCCGGACGCAATGGCGGCTCCCCGCGCATCGCATCGCCGATCAGGTGGTAGGTCGACCAGCACTCGGCCAATTCGCCATCACCTTTAAGCGCAGTCAACAGATGCCCGGAGGCATCCGCGTCGAATTCATTATCCATCAAGGCAGAAATTTGGTCTTTCATCACCATCTCCTGTTGTCCGGGGTATCCAGCAAGGGTCTCAGTTTTTCGGCAATCGTCTCGCGCGCGCGAAAAATCCGGGATCGCACCGTGCCGATCGGGCAGTTCATCAGTGTTGCAATTTCTTCATAACTCAAACCTTCGATTTCGCGCAGGGTAATCGCCGTACGCAATTCTTCGGGCAATGATGCCACAGTCTCGTTGACCGTTTTGGCAACCTGTTTGCTCATGAGTTCCGTTTCAGGGGTATCGATTGTGCGCAACTCGTCGCCATCCTCGAAATTTTCGGCATCTTCCACCTCGATTTCCGGCACTGCACGCGGTCGACGCCCCATGGCCACCAGATAATTCTTGGCAGTATTGATGCCAATACGGTAAAGCCATGTGTAGAACGCGCTTTCGTTGCGGAAATTAGGAAGCGCGCGATAGGCCTTGATAAAAGCCTCTTGCACCACATCCTCGACTTCCGCCGGATCGCGGATCATGCGGGACAATAGTCGCCCCAGCTTGCGCTGGTATTTTTCCACCAGCAAGCCAAAGGCACGCTTGTCGCCGCTTTGTGCGCGCTCGACCAGCACCCGATCGATTTCTCTATCGCCCATGCGGGCACTTCCCCCTGAGGTTTCTTATTTTGAAGTATAGCGCACACCACAACCCTATACGGGGGTGAGAGACAGCGCTAAACTGCGATTGGTTCATCTTAACAAGTAAAAATCGTGTTGCGCTTCGACGTTCTCATTATCGGCAGCGGTCTCGCCGGGCTGACCTTGGCCTTGCAACTGGCGCCACACAAATCCGTGTGCCTGGTCACCAAGCGCGAGCTGAACGACAGTTCCAGCAACTGGGCGCAAGGCGGCATCGCTGCCGTGCTGACAGACGAGGACTCGCTCGAGGCGCATATCCAGGACACCCTGATTGCCGGCGCAGGCCTGTGCGATCCGGCCGTCACCAGGTTCGTAGTCGAGCATGGGCGCGAAACCGTAGAGTGGCTGATCCAGCAAGGCGTGCCGTTCACACGAGAAGACGACGACAGCGGCTATCACCTGACCCGCGAAGGCGGGCACAGCCAGCGCCGCATCATCCATGCGGCCGACGCCACGGGGCACGCAGTACAGGAGACGCTCTCCACCAAAGTGCGCGCTCACCCCAACATCACCCTGCTGGAAGAACACATTGCCGTCGACCTGATCACCGCGCGCAAGCTCGGCAAACGCAAAGACCGCTGCCTGGGTGCCTACGTGCTGGACAAATCAAAGGGCAAGGTCATCACCATCCAGGCCGAGCATACCGCCCTTGCCAGCGGCGGTGCCGGCAAAGTTTACCTCTACACTACCAACCCCGACGTCGCCACCGGCGACGGCGTGGCGATGGCATGGCGCGCAGGCTGCCGCGTCGCCAACATGGAATTCATCCAGTTCCACCCGACCTGCCTGTATCACCCGCAGGCCAAATCATTCTTGATCACCGAAGCCGTGCGCGGCGAGGGCGGGCTGCTCAAATTGCCGGACGGCACGCGGTTCATGCCCGCCCATGACGCCAGGGCCGAACTTGCCCCGCGCGATGTGGTCGCCCGCGCCATCGACTTCGAGATCAAAAAACGCGGCATCGACTGCGTGTATCTGGATATTTCACACAAGCCGGCGGATTTCATCAAGTCGCACTTTCCCAACATCTACCAGCGTTGCCTGGAACTCGGCATCGACATCACGCGCCAGCCCATCCCGGTAGTGCCGGCGGTTCATTTCAGCTGCGGCGGGGTGATGACCGACCATGTCGCCCGCACCGACCTGCCCAACCTGTACGCCATCGGCGAAACCGCCTGCACCGGCCTGCACGGGGCCAACCGCCTCGCCAGCAATTCGCTGCTGGAATGCCTGGTGTTCGCCAAGTCAGCCGCCAACGATATCCTCGCCCTTATGCCGGAAGCCGAAATGCCACCGCTACCGGACTGGGATGAAAGCCGGGTCACGGATGCCGACGAAGAAGTGGTCATCACCCAAAACTGGGACGAACTGCGCCGCTTTATGTGGAACTACGTTGGCATCGTACGCACCGACAAGCGCCTGGAGCGGGCCCTGCACCGCATCCATCTCCTGCGCGACGAAGTGCACGAGTTCTACAGCAATTTCCGCGTCAGCAACGACCTGATCGAACTGCGCAACCTGCTGCAGGTCGCAGAACTGATCGTAAAATGCGCGCTCGAACGCCATGAAAGCCGCGGCCTGCACTACAGCAAGGATTATCCTGAGATGCTGCCGGAGGCCATCCCCACCGTGCTGACCCCATCCAACTACTACAGCCTGCTGGATCACACCCACGGCAACAAAAAGTCACACCGACACGCATGAGAATCCTGTCCGCCATTAGCCTTGCCACCGCGCTGACGCTCCCTCTACCTGCATTGGCTGCGCTCACCGGCAATGACCTGCTTGCCAGGTGCACCGCTTCTGAAAAATCAATGAATGGGGAAAAGCTGACCGCCGAAGAAATGCTCGACTCGATGTGGTGCGTAGGCTACCTTTCCGGCCTGCTGGACGGATTCGGGGTCGGAGATTTCAAAGTGGATAATGTGAAAATGGTGTGCCCCACAGAAGAGGGCCTCTCCCGCAGCCAGGCACTAGGGATCATCAACCGCTACCTGCGCGACCACCCCGAAGAAAGACCCAAAAGCGGGCGCAGGGATGCACTGGTTGCGCTATCCAAAGCCTTTCCGTGCAAATGACCCTCACGGCGGGCGAGCAACATCCCGTCACCCGGGATCAATTGGACTCAGATCGAACCGCAAGAACTTTCAAGCCCAAAACCACGGCCGCCAGTAAAAAGGTTACAGCGTTGGCGATGATGACCGGCAGGCTGCCGATGGCCACGCCATAAACCAGCCACATCGCGACCCCCAGTGTAAACATGGCATACATCGGCAAGGAAATACCCGACAAGTCACGGGTACGCCAGGATTTCCACGCCTGAGGCACAAAGGCGATCGTGGTTAGAAATGCAGCGGGGTAGCCAATCAGGTGACTCAATTCAGCAATCATTTCAGCAAAAAATCTCTCGGGAATCGGCCAAAGAAAAAGCCGCTTCAAGCGGCTTGGTCATTGCTACAGCTTATTGATTGAATTGGTCGGGGCGAGAGGATTTGAACCTCCGACCACTTGCACCCCATGCAAGTACGCTACCAGGCTGCGCTACGCCCCGAACCTTCGCTCCGCAGGACACCCTGCGCACGAAAGGCAGCATTATAACGGAAAGCGTAACGACCGCCAAACTGCGATCGATCAGGAAGCGTGAGGACGCAATAAATCCAGGACACCGTGCAACTCTGCGCGCAGATGGGCAAAGTCAAACGACGGCGCGATCACTGCGGCCTGTGCCACAACAGGCTGGACGCTTGCCGGTGCAACGACCGGCACGTCTTCGTGATGATGGTCGGCATCGCCCAAACGGTTACGCGCACCGCTGATGGTAAAACCTTGTTCGTACAGCAGCTCACGAATGCGGCGCACCAACAACACCTCGTGATGTTGGTAGTAGCGACGATTGCCACGCCGTTTCACAGGCTTGAGCTGGGTGAATTCCTGCTCCCAGTAGCGCAGCACGTGCGGCTTCACGCCACACAGTTCGCTCACCTCGCCAATCGTGAAATAACGCTTGGCGGGAATGGGCGGCAGCTGAACCTTAGGATGCGCTTCCACCGTAATGTTCCTCTACCTTGAACTTGAGCTTCTGGCTGGCATGGAAAGTCACCACGCGACGTGCGGTGATGGGAATTTCTTCGCCAGTCTTGGGGTTGCGGCCGGGCCGTTCGGATTTCTGGCGTAATTCAAAATTTCCGAAGCCTGATAACTTGACGCTGTCTCCCTCCTCCAGAGAACTGCGCACTTCTTCGAAAAATGCCTCCACCATATCCTTTGCTTCGCGTTTGTTCAGTCCGACCTGCTCGAACAGCATATCGGCCAAATCTGCTTTTGTTAATGTCATGCCTTCCTCTTAACTGCGTAACTCAGCGCCAAATTTTTGAGCAGCCGCGGCAACCAATTGCGCCATCGCGGCATCGACTTCTTCATCGGTCAAAGTTTTTTGAGTATCTTGCATAACTACCCGGAATGCAAGACTTTTTTGCCTTTCCGGCACACCCTTTCCGCGATACTGATCAAACAATGCGATCTCCTGGACGACCCCGGCGCGGACTTCCATCAGGGCATCCTGCAACGCCTGCACCGGCAGGTTCTCATCCACCACCAGCGCCAGGTCACGACGCACCGGCGGGAACTTCGCCACGCCGGCAAACACCGGCAGAGCATGCTCCAGTAGTAGCGCAACCTCCAGTTCAAACAACATGACTCCGCGCGGCAGCTGATAATGTTGCTGCCATTGCGGATGCAGGCCGCCCAGCCAGCCGATGCAACGTCCATCCAGCATGACACGCGCCGACTGCCCGGGATGCAGCGCCGGGTGCTGCGCCGCTTCGTAACGCGCACGGCCACGGGTCAGGGCCTCGACATCCGCCTTGAGATCGTAGAAATCGACATCGCGAGCGGCATCCCCCCATTGCTCCGGGGCGACGCTGCCGTAGCACAGCCCGGCAACAC
>DAIDAS010000019.1 GCA_027310505.1 bacterium | reverse complement strand
GCCTACCATGACACCATTGGCACGGTCGGCAAGATGCTGCCGCAGGCACGCATCGACGGGGTTGCCATCGAACCCATGCTGCAAAAGCCGAATGGGCGCGAACTGATGGTCGGCGTCGTAGCCGACAAGACATTCGGCCCGGTCATTTCATTCGGTGCGGGCGGTACGACGGTCGAGGTGCTGCAGGATCGTGCCGTGGCGTTGCCGCCGCTCAACAGCTTCCTGGCACGCAATATGGTCGCCAGCACCCGTGTCGCCAGAATGCTTGGCACTTTCCGCAATATGCCGCCGGTCGACATGGAGGCGCTGGAAACAGTGTTGCTGCGTGTCTCCGAGATGGTGTGCGAACTGCCCTGGCTGCGCGAGATGGACATCAATCCGCTGATTGTCGATGAAAATGGCGCCTGCGCCGTGGATGCCCGCGTGGTGGTAGGGTCGGTGGCGCCATCGGCCGACCGTTACGCACACATGGCCATCTGCCCTTATCCTACTTATCTGGTTTCGCACTGGCAGTTGTCCGATGGCACTGAAGTGACGCTGCGCCCGATCCGGCCCGAGGATGCCCAGATCGAGCAGACCTTTGTGCGCGATCTATCGGACGAAAGCCGTTACTCCCGCTTTCTCAACATGCAGCAGGAATTGTCGCCACTCATGCTGGCGCGCTTTACCCAGATTGATTACGACCGCGAAATGGCGCTGGTGGCCACAGTGGATGAGCATGGCGTCGAAGTTCAGATCGGCGTGGCGCGTTATGTTATCAATCCCGATGGCAGAACCTGCGAGTTTGCCGTAGTCGTGGCGGATGCCTGGCAAAAGCGTGGCATCGGGCACAAGCTGTTGATCCTGTTGATCGATGTGGCGCGCAACAAAGGCTTGGCGAGCATGGATGGCGAAGTGCTGGCGAATAATACCGATATGCTGCAACTGGTGGCTGCGCAAGGGTTTGAAATACATCCACACCTTGAGGATCCTGCGCTGAAGCGCGTCATAAAACGGCTCGCGAGAGGGTAGGAGGAGCCGTCAGGATGGGTTTGAAACAGAGACGGCGTTCTGGAGAGAGTGCTGTAACTACCAAAACGCCGGTCGTATGGAGATGACATTGAGTCTGACTGCCCCAATATCCACAAAGTTCGTCAGGGACGAAATTATTTTTCAATATTTTTCCAGGCCCCGTCCAGCAAGCCTTCCAGCGGGGTGAAGTTTCTTTTGTAAGCCATTTTTCGGCTTTCGGCGATCCAGTAGCCCAGGTAAAGATAGGGCAGGTTTAGGCGGCGGCACCAGTCGGCCAGCCAGAGCACATTGTAGGTTCCGTAAGCCGCCTTGGCGTTGCTGCAATCGTAAAACGCGTACACTGCGGAAAGCCCGTCCTCCACGCAGTCGACGACACTGACCATGCGCAGTCCGCCTGCTTCGCGGAATTCGACCAGCACCGTGTCCACATTGCTTTGCAGCAGAAAATCGCGATATTGCCCTGCATTGTCCGCATCCATGCCCCCCGACGGGTGGCGCGCCTGTTGGTAGGCATGGTATAGCTCGAAGTGCTCCTCTGAAAATTGCGGTTCCAGCACGGTTACAGACAGGTTCTGGTGCTGCTTCCGCGCACGGCGCTGGCTGCGGCTTGGTTGAAATCTTGCAACCGGCAGTCGTACCGAGATGCAGGCATTGCAGTGTTTGCAGAAGGGCCGGTAAGCGAATTTCCCGCTGCGCCGGAAGCCCTGACGGATCAATTCGCTGTAGATTCTTGTATCGATCAGGTGATGGGGGGCCGCAATCAGCGATTGCGCCTCATGTTCTTCAAGATAGCCGCAAGGATAACTCGTCGTAGTGTAGAACTGGAGACGCTGCAGTTGAGTTTCACCGGGTAAGGTCATGATTTTTTGCCCATTTGCCTAAGCGGTCAGGAGCATTTGCCAACGCATTCAATCTTTCTGCGAACGCATCGCGTGAAATCTCGCGCGCGCCCAGCGAGGCGAGGTGCGCGGTCTTCATCTGGCAATCGATCATGCCAACCCCTTGTTTTTCCAGGTGGCGCACCAGATGGACAAAGGCGATTTTCGAAGCGTCGGTGACCCGATGGAACATCGATTCTCCATAAAACATGCGACCTAGGGCGATGCCGTACAGGCCGCCCGCCAATTCGCCGTTGATCCAGGTTTCGACCGAATGCGCGTAACCGAGTTCGTGCAGCCGGCAATAGGCTTCTACCATTTCCGGCACGATCCAGGTGCCAGGCTGCCCTTCGCGCGGAGTTTCGGCGCAGGATTGCATCACGGCGCGAAAGGCGGTATCGAAGCGTACCTCGTAATCCTGTTTTTTCAACCGCTTGGCGAGCGACCGCGAGATCTTGAGTTCTTCTGGGAACAGCAC
>DAIDAS010000016.1 GCA_027310505.1 bacterium | reverse complement strand
GCCATAGACCGCCCACAACACGGTGATCAAGGCAAAAATGGAAAACACCTGCATCAATACCGACAGCATGTTCTTGCTGCGTACCAGCCCCCCATAGAACAGGGCCAGACCAGGCACGGACATCATGATCACCAGCAAGGTGGCCACGATCATCCACGAGGTATCGCCTTTGTTCGGGACAGGAGCCGGAGCCGCTGCAGCAGCGGGGGCGGCAGCCGGTGCAGCCACAGGCGCGGCAGCAGGAGCGGCCGCTTCCGTTGCAGCGGGTGCTGCAACCGGAGCAGCTGCATCATCCGCCAGCGACATGCCGCTGAATGCAAGCGTACTTAACAACAGAAGAGCGGAAAGAAAGCGCTTCATGGCATGCTCCTTACAATGCATCCGGACCGGTTTCACCGGTACGGATGCGATAGACTTGTTCTAGATCGAACACGAAGATCTTGCCGTCACCGATCTTGCCGGTACTGGCGGATTTTTCGATAGCTTCGATTACCTGGTCGAGCAAGTTGTCGTTGATGGCTGCTTCAATCTTGACCTTGGGCAGAAAATCAACGACATATTCAGCGCCACGGTAGAGTTCCGTGTGGCCCTTTTGTCGACCAAAACCCTTGACCTCAGTGACGGTGATGCCCTGCACGCCTATGGCTGAGAGCGCCTCACGCACCTCGTCAAGCTTGAACGGCTTGATGATGGCGGATACGAATTTCATGGATGTCTCCTGGTATTAAGTGTTTTAAATCGGCGGGCCTGGTTGCTGATCCAACCCGCCGCATCCTGCCCGGGTTAAAAAGTCTTCTGGATGAACACGGTGAACTGTTTGTCGCCCAGGAACTGGCCGGAGGAGTCCGTCCAAACAACCTTCTTGGCATTGGTATCGGTGTAGTAGCCTCCCACATTCACCCCATTGCTCCAGGACTTGGTCGCGCCGATCTTCCAGTCGGTATAGTTAAAGACATCATTACCGGAACCGCTGAAGTCCTGACGACCGACATGCAAGTTAGCCGTCATCCCGGTATCGGCAATTGGAATGTTGGCTGAAATATCGGCATACCAGGTGCCATCTGCGTTACGGAAGCCCCAGGCGCCATCAGACGCCACCACGGACAACTTGGCGGAAACCCACTTGTAACTCAGGCTGCCATATACTTCTGTGGTTTCTGCACTCTTGACTCCTGGGTTCTTGTCACCGGGGTACACGTATTGCAGCAGACCGACGTCATAGCCAATGCCGGTATCGCCGATCGTATTGCGATAACCGCCATACAGGTCGAGTTCCAGGCTGGAGTTCTTGTAGGCGGCAGCATCTTCAAGCCAACTGATATTGGAAGCCCAGGCTCCCGCATACAACCCGCTGGCATGCGAATAATCCACACCGCCTTGTAAAGCAGCTTCTTCACCCGTTTGCGTCAGGCCACGGAAAATATACTGGCTGAACAGGCCGACGTTGTAAGCAAAGGTATGGGGCGATGCCGGCTCGGCAGCAGCTGGAGCCGTCCCGGGAGCGACGCCCTTCTCTTCAGGATGCGAGTGGACAGTGGTCACGTCGGCATCTTCAGCATACGTTGCGGTTGAAACCATACCAAGAACTAAGAGTACGATTAGTTTCTTGTTCATGAAATTTCCTTTCATTCAAAAAAATTGTGTCTCGATTTCTGACAGAGTTACTATAGCAATGGCCGTGCCAGTTTAATTAATCGTTAATATTCAATATATTATCAACAATCTTGCATTATTACCGTGAGACCGACATCCTTACGGCGCACTCGCAAGGTGCAACGCACCTGAACAGTGCATGCATGAGGGAGACTGGTGCTTTCCAACTTTGCTACACTGCGATCTCGTAATGAAATAACTGGAGTGCCAAGGTGCTGGACAACAAGATTATTGATGACATCAGCCGCCGGATCAGCGCGCTGATTACGGCTTCCCCTATCGCAGACATCGAGAAGAACCTGCACCCTCTGTTGCAGGGCGTGTTCGCCAAACTCGACCTGGTCACGCGCGAGGAATTCGACGTGCAAACCCAGGTCCTGCAACGGATCCGCGAACAGTTGACCCAACTGGAGCAACGGCTGGCGGAACTGGAAGCGCAGTCGACCAACGCAAAATAATGAGCCTCGCAATATTGCACAGCCGGGCGCTGTCCGGCATGGACGCCCCGCTGGTGACAGTCGAGGTTCATCTCGCCAACGGCCTGCCCAGCTTCCAGATAGTGCAATATAGTCTTACGTTATCGAATAAACTGAGCAACTATGACAAAGGCATACAGTTATGTGAGGTTCTACCAGATGGCGTTAGATGGTTCGGGATATGTGTCTATTGCCAAGCGACTCAATCTTGAGAAGCAACCGACGTTTGATACGCCCGGTAAGAAGGCGAATGGATGGCACCACTCCTATGTGGTTCGTATCCTGAAAAATCCAGCCGTCTACGGACAATTCAGCCCACATATAAATGTAGATGGCAAACGTGTTCCGCAGGAGCCAATTGAGAACTACTTTCCGGCAATCATCAGCCAGGAGGATTTTTTCGCAGTTCAGGCAGCCATTACATCCCGCAAGGGTAAAGGTGGTGAAGTTGGCACTCGAGTTAATGTCCTCGCCAACATTCTCAAATGCGGGAGCTGTGGAAACAGTGCTGTTAGAATCAACAAATCAGGCAAGCAGGCCACTGTAGATAAGTATTACAAGTGGGTAGCAATGGTGTGCAACACCGGGAGACGGGGTGTCACCGACTGTGGTTATCATCCTTGGAAATTGGATGAACTCGAAAAGGCCATCCTCGATGAAGTTAAGGAGTTGGACATCAGTTCAATATTGGACAACAAATCCAATGAACAGGGTTTGGCTGTATTGCGGCAAAACATCCAATCCATTGCCGAACAACTTTCCACCATCCAGAAACAGAAAGCCAGATTGGTGGATGCCCTGGCAGATGGCGATGCTGGATTGGGGGCAATTACCGACCGCATCCGTACGCTGTCAAAGCAGGAAGAAGACTTGGAGGCATCCAAGGAGATTCTGACTCAGGAATATGATGCAGAATCGCACCGGTTGAGTGCCATGACCAGAAGCGTGGATGAGATCAAACGGCTGACTGACCAGCTTGAAGATAACGATGTTCGAATAAAGCTACAGACAGAGATTAGGCGCTTGGTCGATAAAATTGTTCTTCACTTCAATGCCAAGAAATTCGTTATTCAGTACCACAAGCCTAAACTCGTCGTCCGCTTCAAGGATGTCCAATCCGTGTCATTTATTGAGTCGGATGGGGAATTGGCTGACGACCCTGTTTAGTCACCGATAACTTGTCGATATTCGTTGGTATTTGGGGATCGGTCTTTGTTTCGGCCGAGCATTTTCCAAAGGCAATAACTGCTTTTTAATGCCGCCGGGGGGCAATGCCATCAATATGGATTTAGCTGTAGCAACAAATCCCACCAAAATGGCAGACGAACTAATCGCGGCAGACAGGAGTCCAGCACGATAATTATCATTGCTTGGCAACGAGGCGTCGAGCATAAATGCCAACAAGCCTATTGCAACAGCAAAAATTAATGGGTACCACCGCTCGAAAGACAAGCTACTCATGCAGCAATTACCCCATCTTTCAACCAAACTTTGTAAGCACCTTTCAGTGCGGCAAACCTATCTTTTTGAAGGTAACGCAAGCCTGCATCCAATGGCAGGCTGTGTCTTACAATCTCCAATCGTTCGCTGATCAGGTCCACAGGGTCAATAGTAG
>DAIDAS010000014.1 GCA_027310505.1 bacterium | reverse complement strand
GAGCCATCCTCACCATGACACTCGATGCAGGTCACCGCCTTTTCTTTTCCGGCTACAGGATCGCCAGCCTGCGCAACACCCGCGGAGCAGAACGCCAATATCAAGCAGAAGACAGGATTTTTCATTGATCACTCCTTTTGTAAAAATATTTCCAATGCAATGCGTCCTAGCCCTGGCTAGGGTTGCTCATACTTGTAATAGTGTGCGTTGAGGTAGCGCGAAACGTCATCTATTTCCTCATCGCTCCACGGCAGGTTCATATCCAAGGCCCAGTGTCGGGTCCATTTGCGGATTTCTTCCAGCGAGATGGCTTTGCGCTGGTCACGGATGTGCACGACGCTGGCATGGCAGGAGATACAGTGGTTCTCATATAGCATCTGGCCGCGTCCCGGAGTGGGCATGAGCGGCTGGTTAGCTGCCGCAGGTTTTTGCTCCGCCGCTGGCGGCGGCATGGAATCCGGCGATTTTGCATGGGCATGTAATATGGGTAGCGCGAGCATCAGGCAGCACGTGAATTGCCGGATTGCCATCAGCCGCCAACGGGTGCGGCAAGCATTCATTATTTCGCCACCGGCCCGCCTATCCCCACGCCGCCGATGATGTACCGCGCACCACAGGCTCCGCGGCCGCTCTCCGCAGCATGGCTATCATGCAGGCACAGCGTGCACAGTGCCTCACCGTCAGTAAGCTGCTTGTGGAGTCTGGCTTCGTGCATCGTTCCCATCTGTAAAAATCTCCGAACCCAGAAGCTTTTTGAAAATTACCGTGGGGTCAATCTGCAGGGTCGCACAGTGCTATCAATCCTCATTAACCACCCGGTGGTCATGTTTTGACTGAAGATAAACGTCGCTGGGTATAGAGATCCCGCCTGGTGAGCGGCAGCGGCGGCGGCCCGTTTTCCTTGCGCACTGCCAGTATCTGGTAGATGCCGGTTGCGCCTTGCTCGAACTGCTGCGCACTGGCGGTCATGTAGAGCTTCCATATCCGGTAATTGCGTTCGCCGACCAGACGCACCGCTTCATCCCGATGGGTGTCGAGACGCTCCACCCAGTGCCGCAACGTGAGCGCGTAATGGGGGCGCAGGCCCTCGACATCGAATATCTCGAATCCTGAGTCCTCCATCACGCTCTGGATGTTGCTCACGGTATCCAGTTCTCCGTCCGGGAATACGTTGCGGTTGATGAATTCGGTCGATACCCCATGTTTCCAGCCAGGTTCGTCGCTGGTAATGCCATGATTCAGAAACAGGCCGCCCGGTTTCAGTACCCGGCGCACGGTGGCAAAGTAGACTGGAAGGTTTTTCAATCCCACATGTTCGAACATGCCAACGCTGACCGCTTTGTCATAGGCCGCGTCGTCGGGGAGATCGCGGTAATCCCGCAACTCTACGGTCACTCGCGATTCCAGCCCCTGTTGCCGGATTTCCCATTGGGCGTATTCATGCTGGTTGCGGCTTAGGGTGATGCCGTGTGCCTGCACCCCGTATCGCTTGGCGGCCCAGCAGACCAGCGCCCCCCAGCCGCAACCGATATCCAGCAGCGACTCGCCACGGTGCAAGCGCAGCTTGCGACAGATGTGATCCAGCTTGTTGCATTGCGCCAGATCCAGATCTTGCCCCGGATCATGAAAATAGGCGCAGGAATAAACCATGCGCTCATCCAGCCATAGCCGGTAGAAATCATTGGAAAGATCATAATGAAAGGCGATCGTATCCGTGCCATTGGCACGCGGCCGCGTCGAAGCCTGTTTTTCGATAGCCATCTGCCGCGGCCGGGCCCCGGCATCCAGTATGAAAGCGCGCAACGCCAACTGCAATTTATCCAGTAGCGGCAGTTTCAGCTGTTCCAGGTAATAGCGCAGGCTGATTGCCTCGTCAAAATTGCCTGTCACTTCGACTTCGCCGCCACAATAGGCCTCGGCCAGACGTACCGGATCCCGATGCAGCACCAAGTCGCGCAGCACGCCGGGATGATGCAAGCTCAGGGTGAATGTTGGCACCCCGTGCCCGACCCGCAACATCGCACCATCCCACAGGCGTATGACCAACGATTTTGGATAATCCCTGAACAGTCGGGAAAGGATGTGATGTGCCGTGCTCTGGCTGAAAGCCTGGCCACTTTGTTCCGTTAGGCTGGCCATTTCGCACGTTCTCCCGGCTATCGCTACGACACGTTAATGCTGCGCCGTTTGGAGGATTCCAGCTTGGGCAGCGTTATTTCAAGGACACCGTCTTTCAGTGTGGCGCTCGCTTTGGATGAGTCCACAGCGCCGGGCAGCGTCACCGAGCGCGCAAAGGAGGAACGGGAAATTTCCTGGCGATGATAATTACCCTTTTCTTCCTTTTTCTCGCTGCTGGATTGGCCCTTGATGGTCAGGAGATTGTCCGTTAGCGAGATATCGATATCTTTCTTGTCGATGCCGGGGATTTCTGCACGTACCAGGATTTCATTGTCGCGGTCGACCACGTCGAGACTGGGCAATCGTATTTCCATCTCCTCGAACAGGTCATTCACGCGCGGGAAGTTGGACCAGCGGGCCAGTGAAGGCCAGCGCTGGCCAAAAAAACGGTCGAGCACGCGATCGAACACCCGCTCCATATCTGCCACCGGATGCAATGTGGACAATCCAGATGCATGAGACTCCTTGCCGGTCGTGACGGGAATGTTCTCTTTGGTTTGGGTGTCCATGTTTTTCTCCTGGATCGGAAATGAGGTTTTGAATGATTCAGGACGGCAGTGGTTCTAGTGCTGTCGGGCAGATGACAAGGCACAGATTGTGCAGCCCTGAAATTTCCACCTCATTGAAAAAAAGCCTGCTTGGAAAGCTTGCCCCATTCGGAGAGGCCAGCTCGAAAAGGTGGCCGATGCGTGAAAGAAATCGCAAGCGCGGATTGATCTTTCCATTCAGCATCAGCGCGGTGTCCGCAAGTTGCGGCAAGAATCTCGATACATGTTGCCAGAGCAGCTGGCTGGTCATGCAACCAAGCAGCTTTTCCGCTACCGTATTGCAATTGAGGATCAAGCCGTTGTCGTTCAGCATCAGCACAACCATGCCTTCTTCACTAAAGGCCCTGTTTTCCACGTCCAATGCCCCCGCTGATGAAGAGGGCTGCGTTTGAGATAAAAGTGCCATCATTGTTCCTCCGCCTCGGCTGCCAGCCAGTCTTCAAGTTCATGCCCGGATTCGAAACCCCGTGCCTTAGCCTTGTAGTAGGCGGCTTCCGCAACACGGGACCACCGTCCTTCATCGCATGGGTTCTGAGACAACACTTGGGTTGCGACAGCGGCCTTGCTGGTCGTTTGCTTCTCGCTTAATCTGCCGGATGTCATGTTGACCTCCTGTTTGGAAGAATTGATAAAAGCCGGCGGCATGCAATTTGCGACTTGGGGATAAGTGCAATTTGCGACTTGGGGATAAGGGCTCATGCCGCCGGAGACTCGCAATCTACAGCGACCATCCGGATGGATAAATCCGCGCGAACACGTAAGGGCTAGCCCTTATGTTCCGGGATCAGGTTTTCCCCATTTTGAGCTGATTGAATAACTGCTGGCGATGTTTTACCATACGCTGCAACTTATTAATTCGTAACTGAAATTAACTTCTGGAGCAGCCCTTGGAGAATCCGCTGGAAGGCTTGGGTTTTCACACGCTTTTCGATGCGGCAGCCGATGCATTGCTCATGGTGGACGATGCGGGACGCGTCGTTCTGTCCAACCACGTGGCGCAGCAATTGCTCGGCTATACGGAGGAAGAACTCACAGGGCTTTCCATCGAAAACCTCATGCCAGCGCGGTATCGTGCCGTCCACTTACAATACCGGGCGGCTTTTTCCAGTCAGCCCGCGAAACGCCCGATGAGCAGCGGCCAGGCGCTTTTCGCTCTGAACCGTGACGGCCAGGAGCTCCCGGTG
>DAIDAS010000009.1 GCA_027310505.1 bacterium | reverse complement strand
GTTCTGAATTCCGCCCCCGACACCAAACGGTCATGACGCTGTCATCGTATTGACAAAAACCCCGCCTAGCATCGTCGGCAGTCAATGACCGCCAAGGGGAAAACGATGCGTAGCGAAGTCATCCGTGAACTGGCCATCTTTCGCGATGTCCAGGAATATCAGGTCGAGATGTGGGACGACGACTTGGTCGACTATTTCATCGCCCGGCAGGAGAAATTCCAGCAATTCAGGCATAGCTCAGGCTGCGCCAAGAATCTGGTCTGGCTGGAAGGTCTCCACAACTGCCGGAGATAATCAGCGCACCGCTTTTGCCGTTCAGCCGGCCAGCTTGTTCTTCAGGATTTCGTTCACCTGTGCCGGGTTGGCCTTGCCCTTGCTGGCTTTCATGCACTGACCGACCAGGCCGTTGAAGGCTTTTTCCTTGCCGGCCTTGTATTCTGCAACCATGGCAGCATTTGCGGCCAGTACTTCATCGACGATCACCTCGATCGCGCCGGAATCGGAAACCTGCTTCAGGCCCTTCTGCTCGATAATGCTGTCGGCATCGCCTTCACCGACCCACATCGCGGCGAACACATCCTTGGCAATCTTGCCGGAAATGGTGTTGTCGGCGATGCGCTTGAGCAGCCCGGCCAGTTGCATCGGGGAGACCGGCGACGCGGCGATATCCTTGCCTTCTTCATTCAGCTTGGCTGCGACCGAGCCCATCACCCAGTTGGCTACCAGTTTGGCCTCGCCGCCGAATTCGGCGACTGCGGCGACGAAATAATCCGCCATGCCGCGCGACGAGGTGATCGTGGTCGCGTCGTAGGCTGGCAGTCCATACTCCTGCTCGAAACGGTTTTTCATATCCTCGGGCAGTTCCGGCATCCTGGCCTTCACCGCCTCGATGTCGGCTTCCGAAATCACCAGCGGCAACAGATCGGGATCAGGGAAGTAGCGATAGTCGTTGGCCTCTTCCTTGCTGCGCATCGCACGTGTTTCGCCGGTATCCGGGTCGAATAGCACCGTGGCCTGATGGATGGTGCCGCCGTCTTCCAGCGTCTCGATCTGCCAGCGGGTTTCGTATTCGATCGCCTGCTGCATGAAGCGGAAGGAGTTGAGGTTCTTGATCTCGCGGCGCGTGCCGAGCTTGTCGGAGCCCTTGGGGCGCACTGAGACGTTTACGTCGCAGCGGAAGCTGCCTTCCTGCATGTTGCCGTCACAAATCCCGACCCACATCACCAGTTCGTGCAGTTTCTTGGCGTAGGCGACAGCTTCGGCGGCAGAACGCATGTCAGGCTCGGTGACGATCTCCAGCAAAGGCGTACCGGCGCGGTTGAGGTCGATGCCGGTCATGCCGTGGAAGTCGCCATGCAGCGACTTGCCAGCGTCTTCTTCCAGGTGAGCTCGGGTAATATTGATGGTTTTTTCGGCGTCGCCGACTTGAATCGTCAGCTTGCCCTTGCCCACCACCGGCAGCTCGTACTGGCTGATCTGGTAGCCCTTGGGCAGGTCAGGGTAGAAGTAGTTCTTCCGCGCAAATACCGAACGGCGGCCAATTTCGGCGTCGATGGCGAGGGCGAACCGGATGGCGCATTGCACCGCCTCGCGGTTCAGCACCGGCAGCACGCCCGGCAGGGCGATGCTCACGGCATCGGCCTGGGTGTTGGGCTCGGCGCCAAAGGCTGTCGAGGCCCCGCAAAAAATCTTGGTTTTGGTTTGGAGCTGAACGTGGGTTTCCAGCCCGATGACGACTTCCCACTGCATGATTAGATTCCCTCCGGCATTCTGGTGTGCCAGTCCGTCACTTGCTGATAGGCGTGCCCAACGTTGAGCATGCGCGCCTCGTCGAAATAATTGCCGATGACCTGCAAACCGACCGGCAGCCCGTTGGCGAACCCGGCCGGCACACTCATGCCGGGCAGGCCGGCAAGATTGACGGCGATGGTGTAGAGGTCTTCCAGATACATCGCCACCGGATCGTCGGTCTTTTCGCCAGCCTTGAACGCGGTGCCCGGCGCGGCGGGGCCCATGATCACGTCACATTGTCTGAAAGCCTGCTCGAAATCCTGCGCGATCAGGCGACGCAACTGCTGGGCCTTGAGGTAGTAGGCGTCGTAGTAGCCGGCGGAAAGCACATAAGTGCCAACCATGATGCGGCGCTTCACCTCGGCGCCGAAACCCTCCGCACGGGTCTTGCAGTACATGTCCATGAGGTCGGTATATTCGGCGGCTCGGTGCCCATAGCGTACACCGTCGTAGCGCGACAGGTTGGAGCTGGCCTCGGCCGGTGCCAACACGTAATACACCGGGATAGAAAGCTGCGTGTTGGGCAGGCTGATTTCCACGGTTTCAGCACCCAGCTTGCGGTACTGGGCAATGGCTTCTTCCACCACCTTGGCCACGCCGGCATCCAGCCCTTCGGCGAAATATTCCTTGGGCAAGCCGATGCGCAAGCCAGCCAATGGCTTGGCGAGATCGCGGGTGTAATCTTCTTTTTCGCGCTGCAGGCTGGTGGAATCACGGCTGTCGAAACCGGCCATCACGTTCATCATCAGCGCCAGATCCTCGGCGGACTTGGCCATGGGGCCGGCCTGATCCAATGAAGAGGCAAAGGCGATCATGCCGTAGCGCGAACACACGCCATAAGTCGGCTTCAGGCCAGAGAGGCCGCACAACGAAGCCGGCTGGCGAATGGAGCCGCCAGTATCGGTACCGGTAGCAGCCGGTGCCATGCGCGCCGCCACTGCCGCAGCGGAACCGCCGGAACTACCGCCCGGAACGCGGGCACGATCCCATGGGTTCTGCACCTTGCCGAAGAACGAAGTCTCGTTGGAGGACCCCATGGCGAACTCGTCCATGTTGGTCTTGCCGAGATTGACGGCACCGGCCGCATCGAACTGGCTGATGATGTGGGCGTCATAAGGTGCGGTGAAATTAGCCAGCATTTTCGAGCCGCAGGTGGTGCGCCAGCCCTTGGCGCAGAAAATGTCCTTCTGCGCGACAGGAATTCCGGTCAGCGGGCCTGCCTTGCCCTGCGCGATCAGCGCATCGGCGGCCGCGGCCTGCGCCAGACTTTTGTCGGAGTCCAGCGTGACGTAGGCATTGATCTCCGGATTCAGCCGCACGATGCGATCGAGAAACAGTTGCGTCAGCTCGACGCTGGAAATCTGCTTGCTGGCGAGCGCTGCCGCCAGTTCTTTCAAACTTGCGTTGATCATGATTATTCGATGACTTTGGGAACAAGGTACAGGCCGTTCTCGACGGCCGGAGCGATAGACTGGAACAGTTCACGCTGGTTGGTTTCGGTAACGGCATCCTCCCGCAGGCGTTGGGTGACGTCCTGCGAATGCGACATGGGCTCGATACCGGTGGTATCCACGGCCTGCATCTGCTCGATCAGGCCGAGAATGCCGCTGAGTTTGGTGAGCGTGGCCTGCGCCTCGTCCTCGGTGACTTCGATGCGGGCGAGGTGGGCAATACGTTTTACATCGTCAGTAGTGAGTGACATATGGTTCTAAAGTCTGTTGTAAGTCTTAAACATCAAAGCGATATTTGGTATTATAGCGTGATTTACGTTGCACCTTCAGCCACAGCTATTCCGGCGTGGCAATCAAGCTCAGGATACACACAGAATGTTCGGTTTTCTAAACAGCTACTTTTCCAATGACCTCGCTATCGACTTGGGCACCGCCAACACGCTGATTTACGTGCGCGGCAAGGGCATCATCCTCGACGAACCCTCGGTCGTCGCCATCCGCAACGAAGGCGGTCCGGCCAACAAGAAAACCATTCTGGCCGTCGGCGCGGAAGCCAAGCGCATGCTGGGACGCGCACCAGCCAACATCCAGGCGATCCGCCCAATGAAAGACGGCGTGATCGCCGATTTCACCATTACCGAGCAGATGCTCAAGTATTTCATCCGCAAGATTCATGAGTCGCGTATGTTCTCGCCCAACCCGCGCATCATCATCTGCGTGCCGGTCGGCTCTACCCAGGTTGAGCGCCGCGCCATTCGCGAGTCTGCCATCGGCGCCGGTGCGCGCCAGGTATATCTGATCGAGGAACCGATGGCTGCCGCCATAGGTGCGGATATGCCGGTGGCTGACGCGACCGGTTCGCTGGTGGTCGATATCGGCGGCGGCACTACCGAAGTGGGCGTGATTTCGCTGGGCGGCATCGTCTACGCCAAATCCGAGCGTGTGGGTGGCGACAAGTTCGACCAGGCCATTATCGACTACATCCGCCGCAACTACGGCATGCAGATTTCCGAGCCGACCGCCGAACTCATCAAGAAAAAAATCGGCTCCGCATTCCCCGGTTCCGAAGTTTTGGAAATGGAAGTCACCGGCCGCAACCTGGCTGAAGGACTGCCACGCAAGTTCACCATCTCCAGCAACGAAATCCTGGAAGCACTGACCGAACCGCTGAATGCCATCGTGGGCGCAGTAAAGTCCGCACTGGAACAAACCCCGCCTGAACTGGGCGCGGATATTGCCGAAAAAGGCATGGTTCTGACCGGCGGCGGCGCGCTGCTGCGCGATCTGGATCGCCTGCTGATGGAAGAAACCGGCTTGCCGGTGATCGTGGCTGAAGACCCGCTCACCTGTGTTGCCCGTGGTTGCGGTCGCGCGCTGGAAGAGATGGACAAACTGGGCAATGTGTTTGCCAGTGAGTAAACCGCCACGCAGCTGTCGGCTGGCGGTCAATGCCTCCCTGAGAACATTGGCTGATGACTGACGGCTGACGGCACGGCTATCTATGGCGACCCTCCAGAACCACCAGCCCCCGGCATTTTTTATACGCGGCCCCAGTCCGTTTACGCGGCTGAGCTTCTTCGCCGCCATTTCCATCGCGCTGATGGCGGTGGACGCCCGCCTGCATTACCTGACAGAAGTCCGCCAGGGATTCGCCGCCCTGCTGCATCCGCTGGAAGTGGTCGCCCATGCCCCGATGGCAGCCTATGATCAAACGCGCGATTTCATCACACGACAAAGCATCCTCACCCAGGAAAATCGCGAGCTGCATCAGCGCAACCTGCTGCAAAGCGCTGAATTGCAACGCTTTCACACCATGCAGGCAGAGAACGAACACCTGCGTAAACTGTTGGGTGCAGTCCAGGCATCCCACCAGCCCGCCAAACTGGCAGAAATCGTGCACACTGGCCGCGATCCGTTTACGCACAAGGTTATCGTCAATCTTGGTTCGCAACAGGGCATCATGGCCGGACAGGCGGCCATGGATGAATACGGCGTCATCGGCCAGGTAACCCAGGCCTATCCGTTCAGCAGCGAAGTCACGCTGGTTACCGACAAGGATCTGGCGATTCCGATCCAGATCGAGCGCAACGGCCTGCGCGCGATCGCATTCGGCTCCGGCCATGACAACGCCATCGACCTGCCCTATCTGCCGATGAACGTGGACATCCGCGAAGGCGACAAGCTGGTGACCTCGGGGATCGACGGCATTTATCCGAGCGGCCTTGCCGTGGCGAAAGTCGCCCGCATCGAACGCAACGCAGACTCGCCATTTGCACATATTATCTGCACGCCAACCGCAGGTATCGAAAATCACCGCCAGGTATTGTTGCTGGCCATGGCGACCATGCCGGCAATCCCGGACGAAACCAGAAAACCCCCTACGCCCCGCTCACGTCATGCGTCCCGTCGGCCTTAAAGATATCTACTTTTCGCTGATCGTGGCGTTCACCCTCTACCTGCTTCCCTGGGCCGGGTTCGGGTTGATGCTGCGACCGGATTTTGTGTTGCTGGTACTGCTTTACTGGTTGCTGCGCGCGCCTCAGCTATGCAACGTCGGCACCGCATGGACGCTGGGCATACTGGTCGACCTCGCCAGCGGCGGCCTGTTCGGGCAATACGCCCTGGCGTATGCCTTCACCGCTTTTGTAGCGCTGACCTATCAGCGCCGGCTCGTACTGTTCAACGAATGGCAGCAGGCGGGTTATATCCTGTTGCTGCTTTTGCAGACACAGCTGACGCTGCTGATCCTGAAACTGTTCGCTGGCAGCGACCTGCCGGGCTGGAGTTATTTCCTGCCGAGCGCCAGTGGCGTGTTGCTGTGGCAACTGGTGGTTTACTCGCGCGTCCGGGTGACCGGAATCAAAGACAGTTGATCCGCAAGTCACGCCATGCATCCTAGATCCGAGCTGAAAAACACCCAGCGCGAGCAGCACCTGTTCAGGCTTCGGCTAGGGGTCTCGGCACTGCTGGTATTCATCTGTTTCGGCATACTGGCCGGACGCTTCTTCTACCTGCAATTTCTGAAGTACGACTATTACCAGACACTGGCGGAAAGCAACCGGATCTCGCTGGTGCCGATCGTACCCAATCGTGGCCTGATCCTCGACCGCAACGGCGTAGTGCTGGCGCACAATTTTTTCGTCTATACCCTGGAAATCACCCCTTCCAAGGTAGAAAACGTCGAAGATACGATCAACAACATCTCGCAACTGATCGAAGTCACGTCATCCGACCGCAAGCGCTTCAAGAAACTTCGCGACCAGAGCCACAGTTTCGAAAGCGTCCCCTTGCGAGCTCACCTGACCGAGGAAGAAGCCGCGCGTTTTGCCGTGAACCGCTACCGGTTTCCCGGCGTGGAAATCCGCTCGCGGCTATTCCGCCATTACCCCCAGGGTACGCTGGGCTCGCATCTGATCGGATACATCGGCCGCATCAACGATGTTGACCTGAAAACACTGGGCGAACGGGAAGACTTGCCCAACTACAAGGGGACTGACCACATCGGCAAGGTCGGCCTTGAGCAATATTACGAACGCCAGTTGCATGGCGTCACCGGCTTCCAGCAGGTCGAGATCGATGCCGACGGGCATGCGGTACGCGTGCTTTCCAGCACGGCCCCGATCCCAGGCGACAACCTGACGCTATCGATTGACAGCAAACTGCAGGACATCGCCGAGAAAGCCTTCGGCAACCGTCGTGGTGCATTGGTGGCGCTCAATCCGGCGAATGGCGAAGTGCTCGCCTATGTCAGCCAGCCCACCTTCGACCCCAACCTGTTTGTGGATGGCATCGACCCGGATAGCTGGAAAGGGCTCAACGAATCGCTGGACAAGCCGCTCATCAATCGTCCGTTGCGCGGCGTCTATCCGCCAGGCTCCACCTTCAAGCCATTCGTGGCATTGGCAGGATTGGAAGCGGGCAAGCGCGAACCCCCGTTCAGCATCGGCGACCCGGGCTTCTATACACTGCCTGGCAGCTCGCACCAGTATCGCGACTGGAAGCCGGGCGGTCACGGCAGCGTAGATGTCCAACGCGCCATCACGGTCTCCTGCGACACGTTCTTCTATGGTCTCGCACTCGACCTAGGCATCGACAACCTGGCGTCGTTTGCCAGCCATTTCGGATTCGGCAAGAAAACCGGCATCGATATCGACGGCGAACTCTCCGGCCTGCTACCAACGCCGGCATGGAAAGCAAAACGCTGGAAACAGAAATGGTATCCGGGCGAAACCCTGATTACCGGCATCGGCCAGGGTTATACGCTGGTCACGCCGATGCAGCTGGCCCAAGCCACCGCCATCCTGGCCAACAACGGCACCGCGGTGCGTCCTCATCTGGTAACCGGCATCCAGGAAGGCAGTAACGGCGTTACGCGCCCGATCCCGGTGCAAATCATGGATAAGGTAGAACTCAACCAGCAGCACATCGAGCTGGTAAAGCAGGGCATGATGGGCGTCACGCAGCCGGGTGGCACGGCCGCCAGCATCGGGGCAGGGGCTCCCTACCTGATTGCCGCCAAAACCGGCACGGCGCAGGTCGTCGGCATCAAGCACGGCGAAAAGTACAACGCCAGCGCCCTCGACGAACGCCACCGCGACCACGCACTGTTCATCGCCTACGCACCGGCGGAAGACCCCAAAATCGCACTGGCGGTCATTGTTGAAAATGGTGGGCATGGTGGCTCGGCCGCGGGTCCAATCGCCCGGCAGGTAATGGACTATTACCTGCTTGGCAAGGAGCCGACTCCACCCCCGACTGCGATACCGGATGCGCCAGCCAAACCAACGGAGCCGGAACCCCATGATTAGATTGCTGCTGAAACGCGCGACGGCTCATTTCGACAAGTTCCTGCTAGGCACGCTGATGTTCACGCTGCTGGTCGCATTGTTCGTGCTGTATAGCGCCTCGGGCCAGAGCATGGACAGAATGATTTCGCAGGCCGTCAACATTATGGTTGCCTGTGCAGTGCTATGGGTATTCGCCAATATCCCGCCGCAGCACCTGCAGCGTGTTGCCGTGCCCCTCTATCTGCTGGGCATGCTGCTGCTGATCGGCGTGTTCCTGTTTGGCGATGTTTCCAAGGGCGCGCGGCGCTGGCTCAATCTAGGCGTCATGCGCATCCAGCCTTCCGAATTGATGCGCATCGCCGTGCCGATGATGCTGGCATGGTATTTTGCCCGGCGCGAAGCCACCCTGCGCTTCACCGATTACGTCGTTGGCGCGGTGATGTTGGCGTTGCCGGTGGCGTTGATCGTCAAGCAACCCGACCTCGGCACAGCATTGCTGATCAGCGCGTCCGGATTCTATGTACTGTTTCTCGCCGGCCTGAGCTGGCGCCTGCTCATCGGCCTGGGGGTCGCAGTGGCAGGGCTGGTACCGCTGGTGTGGCCGCTGCTGCACGATTACCAGCGCCGCCGCATCGAAATTCTGTTCGACCCCTATCAGGATCCCCTCGGCGCCGGCTACCACACCATTCAGGCCACCATTGCGCTGGGATCCGGCGGGCTGGCTGGCAAAGGCTGGCTGCATGGGACGCAGGCACAACTTGATTTCTTGCCGGAGCGCCACACCGACTTCATTTTCGCCGTATTCGGCGAAGAATTCGGCCTGCTCGGCAACCTGCTACTGCTCGTCCTGTTCTCGGTCATCATCGCACGTGGCATGCTCATCACCGCCAACGCACAGAATACCTTCTGCCGGCTGCTCGCCGGCAGCATCACGCTGACCTTCTTCACCTATGCTTTCGTCAACATGGGCATGGTCAGCGGCATCCTCCCGGTAGTGGGGGTGCCGCTCCCTTTGATTAGCTACGGTGGCACCTCACTGGTGACGTTGATGATTGGATTTGGTATTTTGATGAGTATTCAGACACACAAAAAACTGGTCTCGACTTGAGGTGCCCATGAAAAACAGCGCAGACAATCAGGCAATCGGAGCATGGCATCACGCCTGCCTCGCACTAGGCTTGGCAACGTTGCTGTCTGGGTGCGGCACGGTGGGCAGCAAGCCGGCAACACCCGTCGTTGAGCACGGCAATCAGGGTACGCAACCACAACCTGCGCCGTCTACCAAACGCGGCGGCTACTACCTGGACGATGGCCCGGGTGACAACCCTCCCCCGAATATCGACGCCATCCTGGATGCC
Organism: bacterium; assembly: GCA_027310505.1. GTDB lineage: Bacteria > Pseudomonadota > Gammaproteobacteria > Burkholderiales > Methylophilaceae > CAIJXJ01. Next base: position 1,979 of record DAIDAS010000009.1, on the reverse strand, counting down.
CAGCCTAAGGCCGAGCCGCTGATGACGCGTGCCAATCGGCCTTATATCGCACTGGGTGAAAATTACACGCCGATGACCCAGTACCAACCCTACAAGGCACAAGGCGTCGCCTCCTGGTATGGCAAGCGCTACCACAACCAGAAAACCTCCAGCGGCGAGGTATATGACATGTACGGCATGACCGCCGCGCACACCACACTGCCCATCCCCAGCTACGCACGCATCACCAACCCTGAAAATGGAAAATCGGTAGTGGTCCGCATTAACGACCGAGGCCCGTTCAAGAAAGATCGGCTGATTGACCTTTCTTACGCAGCCGCCTACAAGCTACGCCTGACCGGGAAAGGCAGCGGCCTGGTAGAGGTGGAAGCCATCGATGCACGTGCGCCGGACATCGCCAGCGCCACGCCCGCACCCGTGGCACCGCCCGCGCAGAATGCGGCCCAAGCCCCGGAGAACGGGCTGCCCGCTGTCGGCAGCTTTATCCAGGCAGGCGCTTTCAAGCGCAAGGAAAACGCTGACCTGCTGCGCGAAAAGCTCAAGCAGCAAAAGCAGGTGGAAAATGTCGCTGTGGAGAACTGGTATAATGACGGCATCTACCGTGTCCGGTTAGGGCCATATACCAACCGCGACGACGCCATCCGTGCTGCCGGAGAAATCAAGCAGACACTCGGCGTCTCCACTCTCGTCATTACCCAGTAAAGAGTCCCATGAAATACCTGATTACCGCTTTGAGCCTGCTGCTTTCTACAGTTGCCGTTGCTGACGACATCCCGCCGCCGCCCACACTCGCCGCCAAGGCATTCATGCTGCGCGATTACAACAGTGGCGTCACTCTGGCGCAGCAAAATGCCAATGAACGCATCGAACCGGCCTCGCTCACCAAGTTGATGACGGCTTACCTTTCTTTCAAGGCGCTCAAGAACGGCCATCTGCAACTGACCCAGACACTGCCGGTGAGTGTGAAAGCCTGGAAAATCGAAGGCTCCAAGATGTTCATCGAGCCGAACAAGCCCGTCACCGTGGATGAATTGCTGCATGGCATGATCATCCAGTCCGGCAACGATGCCTGCATCACGCTGGCTGAAGGTATCGCCAGTTCCGAAGAAATCTTCGTCGACATGATGAACAAGGAAGCCGCGCGGCTGGGCATGAAAAACACCCATTTCATGAACGCCACCGGCCTGCCGGATCCCAATCACTACACGACCGCATATGACCTCTCGTTGCTGGCCATGGCGCTGATTCATGACTTTCCGGATCAGTACAAACGCCTCTATGCAATCAAGGAATACACCTACAACAAGATCACCCAGCCGAACCGCAATCTGCTGCTGTGGCGTGATCCGTATGTCGACGGCATGAAAACCGGCCATACCGAGAGTGCCGGCTTCTGCCTGATCGCGTCGGCTAAACGTGGCGATTCCCGCCTGATTTCAGTCGTGCTGGGTACGCCTTCCGAAACCGCACGCGCGGTGGAAAGCCAGAAGCTGCTGAATTACGGCTTCCAGTTCTATGATTCCCGCCTGGTCTACAAGCAAGGCCAGACGATCAGCACGCTCAAGGTGTGGAAGGGCGCAGATAACACGCTGGCGGCCACTGTACCGGAAGATCTCTATGTCACCCTGCCCAAGGGCCAAGCGGCCCGCATCAAGGCCAACGTCGTCAGCAAGCAACCCCTGATCGCCCCGGTTGCCGCGGGCCAGGAAATCGGCGTAATCAAGTTTTCGCTGGATGGCAAGCCATTGATGGAGCGCAAACTGGTCGCTGCAAAGGAAATGCCAGTGGCAGGCATCTTCGGCCGCCTGTGGGATAGCGTCGCGCTGCTCTTCCAGTAAAAGCAATGTCGCAAACCGTCTATCTCAACGGAAAGTTTCTGCCAATCGAGCAGGCAGCTGTGCCTGTGCTTGATCGTGGATTCATCTTCGGCGACGGAGTGTATGAGGTAATCCCGGTTTACTCGCGCCACCCCTTCAGGC
>DAIDAS010000006.1 GCA_027310505.1 bacterium | reverse complement strand
GCCATGATCCAGGTGGTTGTACTTGTCCTTACCACCTGTTGCATTGAAGGTAACGTATTGGCCATTTACGCCGTCCAGTTGCACCTTGAAAAGCAAATCACCATCATTGGTCAATTCGATTCTACGAACGTAGCCCAACATGCCATTTCTGACGCCAAGCAATGCAGAATTTTGCGTAAAAAGAACTCTGTCGCCTTCAGCAAAGGCCAGTTTGCCACCGGTTCCGGTAGTTATTTCGTGCTCGTTAACAAGGCGATGTCCAACATGCATGTGCTGACGCGCCATGTCGTTTAGGTCTCGCACGTCTGCACGGGTGCTTGAAAGCATGATCTTATTGGATTGACTTGTTTCGTCAGCAAGCCAATCAGCAACTATGCGTTGCTTCGTCTGCTCGGCGGTTTCCTCGACAGTGATCCTGCCGCGCGATGCGTAGTTGGTAATAGCCTCAACAGCATTGCCTGCAGCGATGTCATTGGCCGCTTGCTTATCATCAGCGTTACGCTGGCGCCGCACCTCATTAAGTTCCGCTCTAACGGATTTAATTTTGTTATTTTTAAGCATTGCAGCACTGAGGGTTTTTTGCAGAGCGCGGAATGCACCACCTGCATCCACGGCCTGCAATTGCAGTTCATCGCCAATCAACACGATTTTGGCACCTGCGCTTTTGACGGTATCAAGCAGGCGCTGCATTTGACGGGAACCAACCATCCCAGCCTCATCAACGACCAAAACCGTTTTTTCGGTGAATTTACGAGACTGCCAATCAGCCAACTCCTGCTTAGTTCTATCGCGCCAGTCGATAAGTTTTTGGGACGGTTGATGTCCCCTGTACAGTGAGCCTTGATAAGCGCGCTCAGCCTTGTCTGCGGACTCCTGCTTTTTTGCAAGGGTCAAATCATATTTGGCAATTTCCATCAGTAAGGAATGGATGGTCTGTGACTTGATACCAGAACCTTCCTGCAAGCCCGACCCAGCCTTGCCAGATAGTGCACAGCCACGCACTTGGTAGCCAGCAGACTCCCAAGCGAGCCTGGCCGCCGCCGCCATGGTTGATTTACCGGAGCCAGCAGCACCACGCACAAGTGCGATAGCCCCGCTTTCCTGGGTAATGTGGCGCACGGCGGCCTGCTGCTCAACCGACAAGCTAAAACCCTTATCTTTGGCAAAGTCGAGTAGTGATTGATCCACGACAGCGCCATCGAGTGCATGAGCGGTGTTTTCTGCCATAGACTCAGCATCGTGTGCCATGCCGCGCTCAATTTGCAGCATGGAGCGGGTCGTGAAACGCCGCTCGCCCGTTTCGTTGTGACACAAGGTGATTATTTCCTGGTCTGCCAGGAGTTCATCAACGCGAGTTTGAATAGTTGAATATCCTTGACCAAGATGCTGCTGCTCAACGGCCACGGCCCGCCACAAATTCTGAATAGTAAAAGTCGATTCGTTTTGAGTTAGCTTGTCATAGATGCTTACAGGTTCATCTTCGGTGACTGCCTGTTCATCCTGGTCGGTCACGTCAACAGCCATAGCCTGTTCGGTATGAGCTGGTGTCGCTTGATGTTCGTCTTCCCAGACTGCGATTTCGTCGGTCATGCCTTCCTGGTAATTGCAATACTCAGACTCCATCAGCATTTCGCGCTGCTCGGGGTCGTTGTAGGCACGCTCAAACCAATCGTCCCAATGTTCTCGATGGGAAAGCTGCACCTCGCACCACTCCCTGTAACTCAGCATGCGCGGGGCCTCAAGCTGCGATTTAATCTCGGCAGTTGCAGCAGAATTAGCAGTATTGGACTGGGGTTGCTCGGCGGCCTGACCTTGCATTAGCCTGTTGATGGTCTCCGGCGTGAAGCCTAGCTCTTCAGCCTCGGTTTGCCATTTAGCAAACAGTTCGTCACGGCTTTTGGCTTCCTGCTTGGTTTTCCGGGTGCCTAGATTGGCTATTTCGGCTGCCTTGGCACTGTTGTGGCCGGATTTTTCCAGAGCATCGGAGATTTGGGCGCGACGTTTGCTCCAGGTGTCGCACAGATCTTGCGGGACACCTGCAATACGGAAGCTGTCGCGGTCAGCCTCGATTTTGAAGCCATGTGCTTGTAACTGTGCGGCGAGTTCGGCCCGGTAGATCGCGCCAGCGGCCATTTTCCATTGGTACAGGCGCTGGGGGTCAATGCTTCCCCACGTGCCATCCGCACGCTGCGCAAGGTTCATGACCAGCATGTGGGTATGCAAGTCTGGATCAAGCTCGCGTGTATCGCAGTGCTCGTATTGGCTTGTGATCAGGCCGGAAAGTTTTTCCTTTTCGGCACCACCTTTGCCGCGCCGAGTATAGGCGGCTTCCTGTTCGAGGTGTTGCAAGGCTTTAGCTACCGCCGCCTGCTGCATCTTGGACATGTCGGCATGAAGTTCTGGCATGTCAGCTTGCGCGACTGCCCAGATGGCAGATACGCTTTTGGGGGCCGAGAAAGTCAAATCCCAGCCTGCCCGATGGCTGTCACCCGCGCCTTGAACCAGGGCCTCCCCGGTTTCGGGGTGAAAGCCACGCAGAATCGCGGCAAAATCCTTATCGGTAACGCGCCGACCAGCTTCAAGCCCAAGGGCGGCAATGCCGTTACCTTGCCATTGCCCTGCGGGCTCGCCGTGGCCATGGTAGTAGCCTTCGATTTTGGCTTCTTCCGAGACCTGGCTTTGGCAGTATGTCGCGCTGGCGTCACTGGCCATGCCGAGTGGGGCAATTGATAACATTTAAGTCAAATCCTCCATGCCGCTATTTACGAGTTCTTCCTCATCAGCCAGCTTGCGGAATTTCAGCTTGAGGCGTCGCTGCGGCTGCGTGCAGGTTTGAGGTAGCACCTCCACCGGGGCACTTGGAATATCCGGACTCAGATCGGAAATCTGTTCGACCAGGTGCACAGCCGAACCCAGGCCTGGCAAAAGGCTGTCCAGCGGATTGACAATGGCTTCCGTGATGGCGGGCTTTGCGATCTCTTCCAGTCCGCTTTCTGCTGCCTCGGCTACCGCCTTCGTAACGGTTGCGGATACTGGTTTTTCGGCCACGAGTGGCGCAGTGGCAAGCGGCTGCTGAATGATGGTTTCCGTGCTTTCAACCTCACGGCTTGTTGACGCTGTTTGCTGGGTAATCGAATCGAGTTCCCCAGGTTCATCGTCGTCCCTGTCCCTCTCTGACGTTGTGGTGGCAGACTCACCGAGTATGGGCTGTTGCTGAGCCTGGTTTGTCTGTTCGGGTAGCGGCTGCTGGAATTTGGCTACGCGTACCTCTTGCGGCCAGGCCGTCCAGGCACTGGGCACTGAGGTTTCGCGGCGCGGCGGGAAGTTGGTAAACGGGAAATTCAGTTTGAGCGCGAACTCAGGTAGCAGCCACAAGAGGTTGACGCCCTGGTGATCCGGGCCAAGCGCGGCCAGGTCGGCAGGCATCACAACCGGCTCCGTGATGCGATGAGTGCTCGCACTGAGAGTGCCACCTGGCGTGAAAATGCCGGGGGATTGGCCGGTGCCAGTGGTACGGCTCTCGGATGGGCGCTCCACTTCACGCTCACCAATGAGTTTTGCGCTCACGTGATCGGCAGTCTCGCCTTGGGTACGTCCAACGATAAGCGTCCCAACCTGGGCCAGCCATCCAGCAGCACGGTTGGTGTCGTAGATCGCTTTCATTTGATCGAGTGATTGTGCGGCCAGGACGCAGCGCACTCCCTTGCTGCGGCCAAGTTCAATCAGTTTGGCTGCGGACTCAAGGCGGCCAAGCTGTGGGAACTCATCCAGGATGAACCAAACGCGCCTGGTGTTGGAGTCCGGCAGACTGGGACTGGATACGATCTGCGCGGCCAGACCGACTAGTGCGCCATTGACGCCGGTAGCGAGCTGGGCGAATTCTCCGCTCCCCTGGAGGATGAGCGTTTTCCGCGAGTCTTTGCCGGTGAGCCAGCGGCGCATGCTGAACCCCTTGCCTTTGGCAGGGGGATTCGGCCAGGCACAGGCCAAATCAAAAATGGGACTCATGAACGAGGTCATGTTGATCAGGATGCCAACCGTGGTGACGTTTTGAGCCTCCATGGCACGGATCGCCTCGGGGTGATATTGCTTCATTATTTCCAGCAACTCGGACATATCCTTGGCTGCAAGGGTCGCCAGATCGGCGAAACCCCAGGTGCCCGGCTTGATAGATTGCAGATAAACGCAAAGGCCGGTGAGCACTTGGCGAGCTGCAGCCGGAAACATGGGACTGCTCTTGCTGTCTGGCACCAGGCGCTCCGCAAACTCGCGTGCCGCACTGCGCGTAGCCACGTCCTCTGCTACATTCCAAATCTCGGAACGCGTATCCCAAGGGGCGATCAGAATAATTCGATTGGTCTTGGGTGCAGCTAGGCCTGACGTGAAGTCGCCCTTGATGTCGTGTATTAGCACTCGATCCCCGCGTTGACGTGCAGCATTGATCCAGGGGATGAGCAGTTGCGTTTTGCCGCCACCCGGCCCGGCAAGCAAGAAAAAATGCTCTTTCTCCTTGCGCTCACTGATCGGCGGATAGGCTGGATGGATTTGCAACCCCACGCCACCGGCCTTGCATTCCTTGCTCTGGCTGACACGAAAGCGGCGAACGGCGGCGATGCCTTCCAGGAATCGACGGCCACGGATATGCTTATCCCGCCCAACTTCCTGGTACGTGGAAGATGCCCACCAGGCCATGGCAATACCGGCCAGTGAACCAAGTGCGGCTGGAATGCCCAGAGGCAACCAAGCCTTGACTAAAGCGCCCCAGCCGAAGGCGCGAAAGGCGGCCAGGGCGTATTGGGGCCAAGCCATGCCGGTTTGCCGGAGTCCGCCGAGAATCTTCCAGACGAGCACGCCGGTGCTGGAGAAAACCAGCAGAGCGGCCAGTGCGGCAAGAAATATAAAGGCTGGAACCGGGGATTGCTTCATGGCTTATTTCCTGCTCGCCGAGGTCAGGCGCGAGTATTGAGCCTGCAAGCGTGGCTCCATCTCGCTTCTCACAGATGCTGCCACCATGTCGGAAAGCAGGGCGATGATGCGCTCGTTCTGGTAGACCTGTTTCATCTGCAGGTGCAGTTGGAGTGCCTGCATATGGGCCTGTTCGCGTGCTACCGCTGCAGGAGAGGCGGCAGCGAGCTGGGAAACCCAGGCCGGATTGGAGTAGCGGCGCTCAACGTCGAAGTCCAGCAGTGCCATGGGACTCACACCATTCTCGAACCCATAGCGATCCTTGCTATCCAGGTAGAACTGGTTGGAAGCTCGCCCAAAATCCTCGGAGGTATTTGAGGACTTGAGGGCTTCCAGCATGACGTTGCCATTCAGCAGCGGTGTGCGGCTGGCAATGATGTCGCGTTTGTTGATGTCTGCAGCATCGATCCGTGATTTCGAGGCTAGCCACATTGCGTGATACAGCTTGCCATCGGCAGTGTTGGCTTGTGCTGCCGTCAGCGGCTGGGCTGGCAATGGATCGGTTGCATTTGAGTTATATGCCAGAGCAGCGTCGATTTGCTCGCGGCTGTAGGACAGGCTGGGGCCGTTGAAGGCTGCGCCTTTGCGCTTGGCTCCGTAATAAAGCGAATCAGCCTGAATGTCGGCTCCAGGGAGTTGCGATTGACGCAGGCAAGCGCGGCTACCCAGCAGGCCTAGTTGCCCCGCCTCTGCATCAGTGCAGTACGTTTTTGCGTGGATGTCAGCCGACTTGGCCGCCGCCATAGCGGGCGTCAACGTGGCGTTGTTGAGTCGCTGATCCAGATCGGAATCGGCTGGGCGGTATCCGCCGCCGCCTCGCCGGTAGCTCGCAGCCGCTTGGGCCTGGGCGTTGGTCAGGGCGGCCACATGGCGCAGAATCGCCCCGGTCGTACATGGGTCTGGGGCGGCCTGATAGTCGAGCTTGGCTTGTGCGTTTGCCCTGTCCTGATCGACCTTGATTATCGTTCTGCTGATGCCTTGCTGTGCGCCGTTGATGGTGTCGATTTCCGCCTTCGCGCTCGCTTCGACTACCCCAGCCAAACGTCCGGAATCAGTATGGAAAAGATTGGCTAGGTAGCTCTGGGCCGCTGAAATTGCATTCAGCACTGGCGTCAGGTCAACTCCAGCCGCAGCCGGGGTGGAGTGGGCAAGCACCACGGCAAGCAGCGGTGCTGCAATCAGTTTCTTGGGTTTCATCGGAAGATTCCTTTCACGTTTTCGATAGCCTTATTGAGTAAGCCTTGCCCGGAGCCGTTGTTGACGCTCTGGACTGTCCCGCCGCCGTTGATTCCTGGAGTCTGGAAGACACGCGTGTCGATCTGCCCAATGCCGCCAGGGAGCACCATGCCCGTGTTGAGGGGCCCGGTGACATCGGACACCTTGTTGTCGATGACCTGGCATGCAGCGTTGGTGACAGCACCGACGATGGAGTCCCAGGAGAATCCCGGGAGTCCGAACATGCCGCTAAAGCTCAGGTTGCGATACTTGTCCAAGCAACTTTTGGTGCTGTTGACCTGGCTGTTTTGTGCCTGGGCAATCTGGTCGTTATCCGTTTTGACCCGGTTGGCTGCATTGGCCGCGGACGTGAGAATTGCGTTGCCATCTTCGCAACCTGCAGCGGTTGCCAAGCCGGGGAGGAAAGCTAGGATGATGATGGTTTTGCGGATCATGGCTTTTTCCCTCCTGCGGCTACAGCTTTGATTTGGTCGCGGCGTGACTGCCAGCCCAGCCGGAAATAGCCCTCCATGGGCTCAGGCGGCGCTTCTGGTGGTGCGATTTCACGTGGCAGGGTAGGGTCGTTTCGGTGATCGAAGTAGCGATCCCAGTCAGTGCGCAGTTGTTGGATGGCTTCTGCGATGGCAGCCTCTTCGCTAGCCACAAAGAAGCCGGGCACACGAATTTCTGCCTGGATGAAACCATCCACAAATGCCAGCGCAGGCCAGCCGTCCAGTTGGTGGACTTCATCCGCTTCATGCAGGCCTGAGTAGGCAACGCGAGAAAAGTAGAGCAACGTTGCACGTTGTTCAGGGGTGATTTCATCGCTAACTGGCACGCGTGTGTGTGACGCGAGCCAGTTGCTTGCACGTTCGGCAGCACACTCCGGGGATACTTTTGCGTCGAGGAGTTCGACTACCAACCTCGCAAGCGTGGGTGCAAGCTCGCTCGTTATTGGGTTCACGGTATTTTGTCCGCTGGGGAATGGCGAAGTAGTAGTTATGGAGGTCATTCTTCCTCCGCGACCGCGACCAAGCTGTTGATTGTTTTGTCCAGACCATCTAGCCGCGCCATCAGGCGAGCCTCAAGCCCGGACAGCCGATCTATCTCAGACTGATCTTGCAAATGCTCAAAAACGATTTGGCGCAGGTAGTCTGCAACAGACTGATTTTTGCGTGCTGCCAGCATCGCAACCTGATCGGCCACACGCTCAGGCAATCTGACGCTGACTGGACGTGATGTTTGTTGTGCCATCGTGCTCTCCTTGAAAATCCACAGGAATTCCCTGTTGATTCCATTATTAGCTCAGCGCAATGGCGGCGGTCAACCGGTATTTATCGCATCAAATAACGTTTAATTTCAGTATGATATACACGATACAAACAAAATTTGATTACACTTTCACAGCAATACAAACGAAACATCAATCCAGAGTGGGCGTCTGTAAATATTCTTTGTAATCAGCAAGTCTGCATCAATGTATTAATCATGATAATTTCGATTACGAAATATTTTTCACGATACGCACATGTGCGTAGCGAAAAAGACACAGTAATCGATACGTACTAGACGGAAAGCCTAATCTGAATACGTGAATATAAAAAAATCCATAACACCCAAGGCCTGTTGAGGATCGCTCAAAATACAAAGCAGTTCCAAAGGATGCATCAATCATGCGTGCGAGATGATTTCATTCGCGCCCATGTGCTCGAAATGCGTATTGATGAAGTAACAAAGCGGATAACGCATGCATCCAACCATTGCTTAGCCTGTCGGCAAAGTCTCGCAAAAATGCGAGACGCCCTCCGTGCCACCATAGGTGCGTCGGGTGTGAGAAAAACAAAGGTGAAGCCAAGGCGAAGACGAAGGCGAGCCGCCTGGATCAGCTATGCTGATCCAGGCGGGGAAGACCAAACCTGAAGAGCCAAAACACAAACCACTTGAACCCCACCAACGATAAAGCAAAGCAATAACCCAACACTTCCCCGACGTGTCGAATTCGACACGTCTTGAACACCTTTCGCGCAAGTCGAAAAAGTGTCATATTCGACGCATAGGGTGGCAATTGAAAGGACGTGATTTATGGATAGAGATAAAGCTTTTGAACTAAAACTGCAATTAAAAATGCAGGATTTGAAATCACTTGATAGCCTTATCGTACTTGGCTTTGGGGCGCTCGGTTTTGGAGCATTGAATCACCCAGAAATGCTGGATGGTAGTGACTCGACAATGAATCTAGCTATGTTCTCCGCGATGGCTCTGACCGGAATTGTTGTGGCTGTTCGAAACAACAAGAAAAAGGTGATACTCAAGCAGCTTGATTTGGCAGCACGTAGGGTTTAATTGTTGTGCCATTCAGTCGAAAAGATGTCATATTCGACTCGTAATAAGGGGGGGGGCTGGAAAGCCCACATTGAGCCACTACCTGGGATACGAATGAGGTAACACCCGCCAAAGACGGCTTGGCGGGTCAAGCTACAGATAAATCCGTGCGATTCAACTTGCCGCTGGCGGCGGTGATTGCCTGTAATTAACCCCGGCCACCTGTGCAGCCATTCGCAATTTTTCAAGCCGGTGAGGATCGAGGGCGCGCGGTGGCTCTTTTTCCTTTTGTGCTTGCTGCGCCATGGAAGCTTGATGCCTTTGCCACTCTTTCCATGCCTGTGAATCCTCTGGTTTTAATTCCCCTCGCTCAAATCTTGCCCTGACTGCGGTTCGCCAATTTAACCAGTTTCCAATTTTCGTTCCAGCCTGCTTGGCTTGCCATTCTGCCGCATCAACAAGTTCATCTATCTCTATATTGTCCACCACCCCCGCGCGCTGGGGCGCGCTTTCTTCTAAAGTAGGGGTGGGGGTGGAATTAGGTATAGAGATAGGGTTAGGGTTACCGCCTGCCCCCACCAAGGGGCTTATAAGCCCCTTGCAAGCCCCTTCGACATCGTTAGTCTTGACCCATTCAAGAACCTGAGTTTTCCAGAAGTCGGGAACCTGACTGAGTTCTTGAAGTGCTTTTTTTGCCACATTCCCCGTGAAGGCACCTCGAATGGAGTTATGTTTCCACCATTCTTTTACCCACACCCAGCCCGTATCTTCATGAATGCCAACGCCATTGAGGTCGGCTAGTAGCCGAGCTACGTTAATGGTCTGCTCCCTTGTCCAACCAATCCCGGCACCCCAAGATTTCCAGTTGACTCGATATACCCCGATTATGTTGGACTCTGGGCATGTCAAAAACATCATCAAGGCAAATCGTGTCTCTACCGTATAGTCGGTCAAATCAGGGTCATCCCTGAAAGAGTCATTGATCATTCTCTGCCTACCCATGGATCGCCCCTTGGGAAACATTGGTGCGGCTTGAAATCCACCCATTCAATTGTTCTTCAGTCCAACCAATTGCACGTTTGGAAAGCCGGATTGGCTCTGGGAAGTCCTCAGCCTCTAAAAGGCGATAGATGGTTGAACGACTAAGACCTGTCTTCTGAACAGCATCAGCTACTCGCAGAATTTTTTGTTGCTGCATGGTTTTTCTCCACCTTGCCAGGCGCTAATGGCACCTGGCATGAAATCATTCCGCGCGATGCGCGGGCCGGATCGGTTAGTTAGGCGGAGAAAGTGCGGGGAGGCGGTGTGGAAGGGATGGGTTTGTGTGAGTGGACGTCGATTTCGACTGGAAGGTAACGAGCCGGGAACCCGTAAGACTTGAGCAGCTTTTCTGCCTCACTGACCTCGTAATCGCGGCTGAACCATTCACCCCAGAAAAAAACCAGGACGATAAAGGCGATTGCTACCAGCAAAGGCGAGACATGCAAAATGATAAGGGTGGCGAATACCGCAACCGTCACGATAATAGGCGCGATGGCATCCCATCGCGCTGCGCGCAACTCGCGTAAACTTGCTATCGTATTGTCGGCTTGATTCACCATGTCGCAAATAATGCCAAATGGGTTTATTCGGCGTCAAGCGGAATCGCAATATATTGCGATAGCTATTTATTTACAACACAACATATATGCGCACATGTGCGTATGTATCCGGTTTCCCTAGGTTGGCGGCGAGCGGAGATTCACATTGCGGCGGATGTATAGAAATCTGTATAGATGGATTTTCTTAATTGGCCTGTGCCTCTATTTATAACGGTTACAAGGATTTTTATGAATGTCGCCCTCCCCAGCAAGACCAAAAAACCCACGTATGTGGGTTTTTTTGTTTTTATCGGATACTCTGCGATTTTTCCTCATTTCCCGTAGAACTTTGCGCTGGCTAAAGAAAACGATCCAGTATCTTGCGGCTGGCGCCATCGAGCGCATACCGGTCACGAATCAGGAACTGGATGCCGTGACTGTCGGCAATCAGCAGGGCAGGGGAAGCAAGGCGACGAATGTCGTCCTCGCCCTTGAGGATAAACGTGGTTTCACCCCGGTCGGTTTCCACGTGCCAGGTGCTGGGTGTGGCAAAGCTTGAAACATGACGGATGCGGCGGATTTCAGGCATGAACTCGCGGCTTGCTAGCTCTTCCTGCAGCAGGTGTCTGTTCTCTTCAGGCAAGTCATCCAGGCTGGGTATCCAGGCGAGCTCATGGCCATCAACGCTGACCAGCGCAATGCCTTGGTGTGGGGCGGTGATCGGAAAGGATCGCACCGGCACCACGGCAGAATGCGCAATACCTTCGGAGGTGGTGAGCACCAGTTTGCCGAAGGGATCGCGGCTCAACTTGAAGTCAGGTGACTGGCTCATGCGATACTCTCCCCATCCCATGCGGGAATGTCCTGCTCGGTATCCACATTGCGTGCCTGTGCCTGATACAGGCGGAAATAAGCGCCTTCTTGCGCCATCAGCTGTTCATGGTTGCCGACTTCAACTACCTGTCCGCGATCCATGACGACCAGCCGATCTGCTTTTCGCAGAGTGGAAAGCCGGTGGGCGATGGCGATGGTGGTGCGTCCCTGCACCAGATTGTCCAGCGCTTTCTGGATTTCCTGTTCGGTGGTGGAGTCCACCGACGAGGTGGCTTCATCGAGGATGAGGATGCGTGGGTTGATGAGCAGTGCGCGGGCGATGGAAATGCGCTGACGCTCGCCGCCGGACAAGGCCTGGCCGCGTTCACCGACTAGCGAGTCGTAGCCTTGCGGCAGGCGCAGGATGAATTCATGGGCATGCGCGGCACGCGCGGCGGCAATGATCTGCTCGCGAGTGGCGTCCGGCTTGCCGTAGGCGATGTTTTCGGCGATGGTGCCGAAGAACAGGAAGGGTTCTTGCAGTACCAGGCCGATGTTGCTGCGGTATTCCGATACCGGCAGCGACCGGATATCCACCCCATCCAGGCGAATCGCGCCTTCGGAGACATCATAGAAGCGGCAGATCAGGTTGACCAGCGTGCTTTTGCCTGAGCCGCTGTGGCCGACCAGGCCGATCATTTCTCCCGGTGCGATATGCAGGTCAAGGCCGCGGATGACCGCACGGTTGCCGTAGCGGAAGCCGATGTCTCGGATGTCTATCTGGCCTTTGACTTGTTCGAGGTGCACCGGATTGGCCGGTTCCGGGACGCTGGAAACGTGATCCAGGATGTCGAAAATGCGCTTGGCGCCTGCCGCGGCTTTCTGCGTGACCGAAACAATCCGGCTCATGGAGTCGAGTCGTGTATAGAAGCGGCTGATGTAGGCGATGAAGGCGGTCAGTACGCCGACCGTGATTTCGTCACGGGAGACCAGCCAGATGCCGAACGCCCATACTACCAGCAGGCCGATCTCGGTCAGCAGTGAGACCGTCGGCGTGAACAGCGACCATATCTTGTTGAGCCGGTCGTTGACTGCGAGATTGTGGCGGTTGGCCGTGCGGAAACGTTCGGCCTCACGCTTTTCCTGAGCGAAGGCCTTGACCACGCGTACACCGGGGATGGTATCGGCCAGCACATTGGTGACTTCCGACCACACACGGTCGATTTTCTCGAAGCCGGTGCGCAATTTATCTCTGACGACATGGATCATCCAGGCGATGAAAGGTAGCGGCAGCAATGTGACCAGCGCCAGCCAGTGGTTGATCGAGAACAGGATCGCCGCTGTCATGATGATCATCAACACGTCGGTGGCGAAGTCGAGCAGGTGCAGCGACAGGAATACGCAAATGCGGTCGGATTCGGAGCCGATGCGCGACATCAGGTCGCCCGTGCGCTTGCCGCCGAAATATTCCAGCGATAAGCGCAGCAGGTGTTCGTAAGTGCTGGTACGCAAATCGGCGCCGATCCGCTCGCTCACCAAGGCGAGGATGTAAGTTTTGGCCCAGCCCAGACTCCAGGCCAACAGGGCGGAGCCCAGCAGCCCGCCCAGCAGCATTGTGACGAGTTGTACGTCGATACGCTGGCCGTTCTGGTAGGGGATAAGCACCTTGTCCATCAGTGGCATGGTGAGGTAAGGCGGCACCAGGCTCGCGGCAGTCGAAGCCAGTGTCAGCAGGAAACCGGCCAGCAGCGAGCCTCGGTATGGGCGGGCGAAGCGCCACAGGCGGAATAATGTCCAGGTCGAAGGCGGGATCTGGGTTTCGCGCGTGCAGATCGGACATTCGTCCTGATCCGCTTCCAACGGTGCCTTGCACTTGGGGCAGACTGCCTCCAGTTCGTGTTTTACCGGCTGGCCGGTGATATGGCCGTCAAGTTGACGATTGAACTGATCGATAAGGCGCAGCGCTGCAATGTTTTGTCCCAACGTGTAACGCCAGCTGGCGAGACGCGCCTGATCGTTCACTAGCTCCAGCGTCCCGACGCCGGCATGGTCATGATGCAGCATGGCCATTTGCTGATCGTACGGCCACTCCTGCCAACCGGATTTTACGTCGCCCGTGGCCAGCACCCGTTGGTCGGTGATGATCACAAGCCCCTGCGAGAACTGAAGTTGTGCGTTCAGGTCAACTTCCAGCCAGGCCAGGACGTTCTCTGCTGGGAGCAGGCGTAATTCGACCTCTTCGCGCCACACAGGGGGCAGGGCATGCGTGATTGATGGCGTATGGGGTGTCAGGGTATTCATCGTGCAGTTGGCAAGTATACCTGAGTGTCGGCTTTCCCTGAGCTTCAGTTTGGATGCGGTTTGGCGAGTAAGTTTGCTGTAAGTCGCATATGACAAAATGCTAAAATAATAATTTATAGTCTGGGCGCTGCGGAACTACCACCGTTACGACATGAAAAATAGCCATATTGAAATTCTCCAGACCATGTATCTGCGTGGTCCCAATATCTGGACTTATCGGCCTGTTCTCGAGGCCTGGATCGACATTGGCGATCTGGAAGATTCGCCCTCCAATACCATTCCCGGTTTCAACGAGCGCCTCACCTCCTGGCTGCCGTCGCTCATCGAGCATCGTTGCAGCGAGGGCGAGCGTGGCGGCTTTTTGCTGCGGCTGAAAGAGGGTACCTGGCCGGGACACATTCTCGAACACGTTACGCTGGAGTTGCAGAACCTGGCAGGTATGCCGGGCGGCTTCGGCCGTGCCCGTAGCACCTCGGTACGCGGTGTCTACAAGGTGGTGGTTCGTGCCTGGCATCCGGAGGTCACGCTTGCCGCATTGCATGCGGGCCGTGATTTGCTGATGGCGGCGATCGAAGATCGTCCCTACGATGTGGCCTCAGCCGTAAATCATCTGCGAGAGTTGGCCGACGATCTGCTGCTCGGCCCCAGTACCGCGTGTATCGTGGATGCCGCTACGGCCAAGGATAGGCGCATTCCCGCCATCCGGCTCTCAGAGGGCAATCT
>DAIDAS010000003.1 GCA_027310505.1 bacterium | reverse complement strand
GTGCGAAGCGTCCTAAAGCTGCGTAATTTAAGAGATTAGGAATCGAGATAAGCCATGCCAAGACGTAGAGAAGTCCCCAAGCGCCATATTCTGCCTGACCCGAAGTTCGGTAGCCAGGAAGTTTCCAAATTCGTCAACGTGCTGATGACTGGTGGCAAGAAGTCTGTTGCCGAAAGCATTCTGTACGGTGCCCTGGCCCAGGTTGAGCAGAAGAGCGGCAAGAATCCGCTGGAAGTGTTCACCACTGCCATTTCCAACCTGCGCCCGGTCGTTGAAGTGAAGAGCCGTCGCGTTGGTGGCGCCAACTACCAGGTGCCGGTTGAGGTGCGTCCGGTTCGCCGTACCGCGCTGGCCATGCGCTGGCTGCGTGATGCAGCGCGCAAGCGTGGTGAGAAGTCCATGGGTCTGCGCCTGGCGGCTGAGCTGGTTGAAGCCTCCGAGGGTCGTGGCGCCGCCATGAAGAAGCGTGAAGAAGTGCACCGTATGGCAGAAGCCAATAAGGCCTTCTCGCATTTCCGCTTCTAATTTTCGCAATCAAGAACTGAGTAAAAGGTATTCGCTGTGGCTCGCAAAACCCCCATTGAACGTTACCGTAACATCGGCATCAGTGCGCACATCGACGCTGGTAAAACTACCACCACCGAACGCATCCTTTACTACACCGGTGTGAATCACAAGATCGGCGAAGTGCATGACGGCGCCGCGACGATGGACTGGATGGAGCAGGAGCAGGAGCGCGGCATTACCATTACCTCTGCTGCGACCACCTGTTTCTGGAAAGGCATGGACATGTCTTTCCCGGAGCACCGCTTCAACATCATCGATACCCCGGGGCACGTTGACTTCACCATTGAAGTTGAGCGTTCCATGCGCGTGCTGGACGGTGCCTGCATGGTCTATTGTGCTGTGGGTGGCGTGCAGCCCCAGTCTGAAACCGTGTGGCGTCAGGCTAACAAGTACAAAGTGCCGCGTCTGGCCTTCGTGAACAAGATGGACCGTACTGGCGCCAACTTCTTCAAGGTCGTCGACCAGATGAAGGCTCGCCTGAAGGCTAATCCGGTGCCTATCGTGATTCCTATCGGTGCTGAAGATACCTTTACCGGCGTGGTGGATCTGCTCAAGATGAAAGCGATCATCTGGGACGAGGCCTCTCAAGGTATGAAGTTCGAATACAAGGATGTTCCGGCCGAGTTGGTTGATCTCGCCAAGAAGTGGCGCGAGTCCATGGTTGAAGCGGCCGCCGAGGCCAGTGAAGACCTGATGAACAAGTACCTCGAGTCTGGTGAGTTGACTGAGGAAGAAATTATTAGCGGCCTGCGTGCTCGCACCATCGCGACCGAGATTCAGCCGATGCTGTGCGGTTCCGCATTCAAGAACAAGGGTGTGCAGCGCATGCTGGATGCTGTTGTTCAGCTGCTGCCATCGCCGGTTGACATTCCTGACGTGAAGGGTGAAACCGAAGCTGGTCAGCCGGCCACACGTAAGGCTGACGACAGTGAAAACTTCTCCGCGCTGGCTTTCAAGCTGATGACTGACCCGTTCGTTGGTCAGCTGACTTTCGTGCGCGTTTATTCGGGCGTGCTGAAAAAGGGTGATACGATTTACAACTCGGTCAAGGGCCGCAAGGAGCGTATCGGCCGTATCGTGCAGATGCACGCCAATGACCGCCAGGAGGTGGACGAGATTCTGGCTGGCGACATCGCTGCCTGTATCGGCCTCAAGGATGTGACAACCGGCGAATCGCTGTGCGATCCGGAAAAGCCGATTATTCTCGAGCGCATGGTGTTCCCGGAGCCGGTGATTCACGTTGCCGTCGAGCCCAAGACCAAGTCCGACCAGGAAAAGATGGGTATCGCGTTGGGCCGTCTGGCGCAGGAAGACCCGTCGTTCCGTGTGCGTACCGACGAAGAATCCGGTCAGACCATCATTTCCGGTATGGGTGAACTGCACCTGGAAATTCTGGTGGACCGCATGAAGCGCGAATTTGGCGTCGAAGCCAATGTGGGTGCGCCACAGGTTGCATACCGCGAAGCGATCAAGAAGAAAGTCGAAGTCGAAGGCAAGTTCGTCAAGCAGTCCGGTGGTAAGGGTCAGTACGGTCACGTATGGATCACCATGGAGCCGAGCGAAGTGGGCAAGGGCTTTGAGTTCGTCGATATGATCAAGGGTGGTACCGTGCCCCGCGAATTCATCCCGGCGGTTGAGAAGGGTCTGCGCGAAACCATTCCGAGCGGCATTCTGGCCGGCTTCCCCGTGGTCGATGTCAAGGTAACCCTGTTCGACGGTTCCTACCACGATGTTGACTCCAACGAAAACGCCTTCAAGATGGCGGCTTCGATGGCATTCAAGGATGGTATGCGCAAGGCGGATCCGATTCTGCTGGAGCCGATCATGGCTGTGGAAGTTGAAACGCCGGAAGACTACATGGGCGACGTAATGGGCGATCTGTCCTCCCGTCGTGGCGTGATCCAGGGCATGGATGACATGGCGGGTGGCGGCAAGGCGATCAAGGCTGAAGTTCCGCTGTCTGAAATGTTCGGCTATTCCACAACGGTACGTTCGCTGTCGCAAGGCCGTGCGACCTACTCGATGGAATTCAAGCATTACTCCGAAGCCCCGCGCAACGTGGCTGACGCGATCATCAACAAGAAATAAGTATTACTTTTAAAGGAAGACAATCATGGCAAAAGGCAAATTTGAGCGTACCAAGCCCCACGTGAACGTGGGCACGATTGGACACGTTGACCACGGCAAGACGACGCTGACGGCGGCGATCACCACCATTCTGTCGAAGAAGTTCGGTGGCGAAGCCAAGGCATACGACCAGATTGACGCGGCGCCGGAAGAAAAGGCACGCGGCATCACCATCAACACCGCCCACGTGGAATACGAAACGGCCAACCGCCACTACGCCCACGTTGACTGCCCGGGCCACGCTGACTACGTCAAGAACATGATCACCGGCGCTGCCCAGATGGACGGCGCGATCCTGGTGGTGTCTGCTGCTGACGGCCCCATGCCGCAAACCCGCGAACACATCCTGCTGGCCCGCCAGGTTGGCGTGCCGTACATCATCGTGTTCATGAACAAGGCCGACATGGTCGACGATCCTGAACTGCTCGAACTGGTCGAAATGGAAGTGCGCGAACTGCTCTCCAAGTACGACTTCCCGGGCGACGACATCCCCATCATCAAGGGCTCCGCCCTGAAGGCCCTCGAAGGCGACCAAAGCGAGATCGGCGAACCCGCCATCTTCCGTCTGGCCGAAGCCCTCGACAGCTACATCCCGACCCCGGAACGCGCCATCGACGGCACCTTCCTGATGCCGGTGGAAGACGTATTCTCCATCTCCGGCCGCGGTACCGTGGTGACCGGTCGCGTTGAGCGCGGCATCATCAAGGTTGGCGAAGAAATCGAAATTGTCGGCATCAAGCCCACCCTGAAGACCACCTGCACCGGCGTGGAAATGTTCCGCAAGCTGCTGGACCAGGGTCAGGCAGGCGACAACGTCGGCGTGCTGCTGCGCGGCACCAAGCGTGAAGAAGTCGAGCGCGGCCAGGTTCTAGCCAAGCCGGGTTCCATCACCCCGCACACCAAGTTCGCAGCCGAGATCTACGTGCTGGGCAAGGACGAAGGCGGCCGTCACACCCCGTTCTTCAACGGCTACCGTCCGCAGTTCTACTTCCGCACCACCGACGTGACCGGCGCGGTTGAACTGCCGGCTGGCACCGAAATGGTGATGCCTGGCGACAACGTGTCGATCACGGTGAGCCTGATTGCCCCGATCGCCATGGAAGACGGTCTGCGCTTCGCCATCCGCGAAGGCGGTCGTACCGTCGGCGCCGGCGTCGTTGCCAAGATTATTGAGTAA
>DAIDAS010000470.1 GCA_027310505.1 bacterium | reverse complement strand
CGACCTGCAGGGTGGTAATGTCGGCACGGATGGCCCGGAGGCGCGTTGGTGGCATCGATGGATTCTTTGAACGGAAAATGCGGGCGAATCTATAATGCCGGTTCAGGCCTACGACCAAGAACCAGCGATGAAAAGTATCATATCTCGTGACAACCCCACCTTCAAGCAACTGAAAAAGCTGGCTGAATCTGCGCGTGAACGGCGCAAGGCGGGGCAGACGTTGCTAGACGGCGTGCATCTGGTCGAAGCTTGTCTGGCTGCGGGCAAGATTCCGGAAATGCTCGTGGTGACGGAAGGCGGAGCCGACAACGCCGAAATCGCCAGTCTGCTGGCGCGTGCAGAGGCCTCGCAGAAGATCACCTTGCCGCACGCCCTGTTCGCTGAAATTTCTCCGGTAGAAACGCCGACCGGCATCCTGGCCGTGATCGCAATCCCCCAGCCGATCATGCCGGCCACACCGGATTTCGGCCTGATGCTGGAAGACCTGCAGGACCCCGGCAACCTCGGCTCGGTGTTGCGCTCGGCCGCGGCGGCTGGCGTGCAGGTGGCATGGCTGTCGGTGGGTTGCGTCGATGCCTGGTCGCCCAAGGTGTTGCGGGCTGGCATGGGCGCGCATTTCGTCATGCCCATCGTGGAGCGGGCGGATTTGCTGGCGATTGCTGCGCGATTCGAAGGGCTGACGCTGGCTGCGTGCCTGCAGGGCGAGCCGTTATACGCCATTGACCTGAAAAACCCGGTGGCCTTCATGATCGGCAACGAGGGTGCGGGACTGAGCAAGGCATTGATCGAAGCTGCCGGCAAACGTTTTACCATCCCCATGCCGGGCGCGGTCGAATCTCTCAACGCTGCGGCTGCGGCCGCAATCTGCCTGTTCGAGCGCGTGCGTCAGACCCGTTAAGCCGAACCCCTCAATGACGGCTGTCGCTGCCGGGCGCCGCCGTTCCTGATGTGAATACCTGTTCGACATCGATCTGGTCGAAGGTGTAACGTTGGTTGCAGAATTCGCAATGCACTTCCAGCTGCCCCTGTTCCGCAATCACGCCGTTGACTTCATCCTGCCCCACCATGCGCAGCATGTTGGCAACGCTTGCGCGCGAGCAATTGCAATGGAAGCTGACAGGTTGGGGGTCGAACAGCCGGACATCTTCTTCATGGAATAACCGGTGCAAAATTTCCATTGTGGGCAGGTCGAGCAGTTCCTGTGTGGAGAGGGTGGCCGCGAGGTGGCTGGTGCGTGTCCAGGCGTCTGCATCCTCGTCTGCCCGTTCCGGCAATTTCTGCAGCAGCATGCCGGCTGCCTGCGTGTCGTCTGCAGCGAGCACCAGCCGCGTTTCCAGCTGTTCTGAGCGGGTCATGTAGTTCTGCAGGATTTCGGCCACGCTGGCGCCCTCCAGCGGTACGATGCCCTGATAGGTCTGCTTGCCGTCCTTGGGGTCGAGGGTGATGACGAAATGGCCATCGCCGATCAGTTCCGTAAGACTTTCATGCGATAACTCGCCTTTCCATTTTGCCGTGGCGCGCATGGTGAGGTCGCCGGTGCATTCGACCACCAACAGCGAAACCGGACCTTTGCCTTGGATTTGCAGTACCAGCGAGCCTTTCAACTTGAGCGTCGCTGCCAGCAGGGCGGCAGCGGCCATCAGTTCACCCATGGCCTGGCGCAGAACCGCAGGGTAGTCATGGTTTTCCAGTACGGTCTGCCAGGTGGCGCCCAAGTGGACGACTTCACCGCGGATAGCCGCGTGTTCAAACAGGAAGCGTTGCAGGGTGTCGCGATGTTTCACTTGAATGCTCGATGAGTTGCGCAGATCGCAATGATACCACCCGACCGGAATGGATTGCTTGCATGCACCATTCTGGTGCATGCTATTGTCGCATGCCTTTTCATGGGGCAGTCGATACGGATATTTATTGTTAACATATTGATTATTAATTTATATATTGATTTGGCCTGGATTTTGCGTTGTTCCTCCCCGGGCACTGTGTTCAAGATAGGGGAGAAAAGTAATGCTTAAAAGCGGGGACAAGAATTTATCAGGCAAGGAGCGACGCTGGTTGCCGTGGCTGGGCAAAACAGGAAAGCTGGCAATGGGTTGGGCCTGTTATCTGAACCGTCGCCGTTACCCGGTGCTGGAGCAGACGTTTGAGGCGATTGCCGGTACGCGGGTCAAGGTTCTGCGCGGTTGGGCCAGGCAGCAATGGAGCATGCTGGAAAGTTTTTCCGAAGAACTCGTCCAGGAGTTTCCTGTCATCGATACGGCCACGCTGGAAAAGAAGCGAGCTGCCTTTTACGATTTCTCCGAGATATTCGTCATCGACACCTCCGGCCGCGTGCTGGCCTCCACCTATACCCGGCGCAAGGGCAACATGGATCTCCCAGCCAAGGCTGTGGCGCAGGGGATGCAAGGGCAGTTTCTGCATGGCCCTTATGCCGATTCGCAGACGGTCGCGATTGGGTCGAGCAGTTCCAAATTCCATGATGAAGTGACCTTGATGTTCTACCAGCCGTTGGTGAAGGATGGCGTGGCAATCGGTTGCCTGTGCGGGCGGGTGCCGAACGATGTGCTGGGCGATATCATCCAGCGCGAAGCGGGGCATGTGTTTATCGAATCGGGCGACAATTACCTGTTCATGGTCAAACCGGTGTTCGACACGGCGATCAAGCCGGGCACGGCGCTGTCGCGCTCACGGTTCGAGGACGACACCTTCAGTCTAGGCGACAACCTCAAGCAAGGGGTACGCACAGCCTTCGGCACGGTGCGGGTGAGGCAGCACACCGAGCTGGAACTGGTATTCAATGATCCGGCGACGGGGGAGTTGCATCCCGGGGTGCGCGAAACCATCCGCAAGGGCGAGAACCTGTTCGTCACCTACCCGGGCTACTCCGATTACCGGCATATTCCGGTGATCGGCAAAGGGGTGACATTCCAGATGCCCGGCTCGCTCGATACCTGGGGCATGATGTGCGAGGCTGATCTCGAAGAAGCATTCCGTTTCCGCTCCATTGCTTATCGGCAAAAGCAGGCGTATTTCACGATTGTGTTCGGTCTCTGGCTGGTGAACCTCGCGATTGTCTATGCAATGAAGATGGGGGGTGTTGATAGCGAGCTCATGCATTTAGGCTTGATGGTGATCGGCTCGTTTTTCTTCTACAAGTATGCGGTGGCGCCTATCACCGAGCGCATGCGCACCATGGCGCGGGTGATTCGCAACCTGGCCGAAGGCGGGGGCAATCTCTCGCGGCGCTTTGAGCGTACCGAGGCGGCGACGGATGAAATCGCCGTCATGGCACAGTGGGTCAACAGTTTCATCGATACGCTGGATTCGACTGTGAGCCGGGTCATTATGGCCACCGACGAAATCAACGTGAACCACGATGACATGCAGCAGCGCAACCAGCATGCAACCGCATCGAGCATGCAGCTGCTGGATGCGGTACAGGAAATTCTCGGCCTGCTTGAAAAGCAGATGCTGGATATCGATTCCGCCAACCAGACGACGGCCGATATCCGTGCAGCCATGCAGCAGGCGGTGGACAACTCCCAAAAGCAGCTGGAGGTGGTGCGTTCGCGTACGCTGAATATCCGGCAGTCGATCGATACGTCGACTCAGACCATCCGGGATTTGAGCCAGAGTACCGACCAGATCGGCAAAATCGTCGACGTGATCAACGAGATCGCCGACCAGACCAACCTGCTGGCGCTCAATGCCGCGATCGAAGCGGCACGCGCCGGCGATGCCGGACGCGGATTCTCGGTAGTGGCGGATGAGGTACGCAAGTTAGCTGAACGTACCGCGCAGGCGACCAGCGAAATCCGGGGCATGATCTTGACGGTGCAAGGCAAGGCCAAGGACGCGGTGGTCAACATGGATACCGGCATGGCCAGAATGGAAGAAGGCATCAGGCTCGCCGAAGAAACGGCTACCGACAACAGTGGCATGCAGGAAATTCTCGAACGCATGCTGACTCTGCTGCAGGAAATCTCGCAAAGTGCCTACGCCTACGGTGGGCGTGTCCAGGGAGTCGCCACGTTGACGACTTCCATGCGCAGTGCACTGGATGAACTCAACTACACCGTGATTCAGGCCCGCCAGACCGCGCATAAACTGCATGGGCTGGCCGGGCAATTCCAAGTGACGCAGGTGCAGGGGCGACCGGCAGTTTAAGGGGTCCAGGAAGAATTTCTAGGGGAGTTGCTGCCTGACGTGCGGAATGGCTCCCATATCCCAATGCCGGTGCGCCCATGCCCATAGGGCGGGGGTGTCGGAGGAGCGCAATGCAGCCGGTGGATGCTGACCCAGAAACTCCAGCGCTTGCCATAGCGCGGGCGCCGGCTGCTCGAGGTCGAGCGGGGTTGCCAGCGTCTGCTTGCTGAGTTTTTCGCCGGCCTCGTTGACGGCTACCGGCAGGTGCGCGTAGTGCGGGGTCGGCAGGTCGAGCAGGCGTTGCAGATGGATCTGGCGCGGTGTCGAATCCAATAGATCGGCGCCGCGTACCACGTGGGTAATGCCCTGCATGGCATCGTCCACGACTACCGCCAGCTGGTAGGCATACAGACCGTCGGCGCGTTTGAGGATGAAATCGCCGATGTCGCGCGCCAGATTCTGGCTGATGTGGCCCTGCACGGCATCATCGAAGCTGATCGCTGTGTCCTCCACCCGGATTCGCCAGGCGCGCGCCGTTTTTCCTGCGGCCAGCCCGTTGCGGCAGGTGCCGGGGTAGATAACCCCTTCAGTGCCCGTCAATCCTGCATCGGCGATTTCCTTGCGCGAGCAGCCGCAAGGGTAGAGCCAGCGGTGTTGCTTGAGAGATTCCAGCGCTGCGTCATAAGCCGCGTGCCGTGTACTTTGGTAGAGTACGGGGCCATCCCACTCGAACCCGAAGGCTTCCAGCGTTTGCAGAATGGCGCTTGCCGCGCCGGGCATCTCGCGTGGCGGGTCGAGATCTTCCATGCGCAGCAGCCATTCGCCGTGATGTTTTCTGGCCTCCAGGTAGCTGCCAACCGCGGCGATCAGCGAGCCGAAATGCAGCAATCCAGTCGGGGAGGGAGCGAAGCGGCCGCGGTATGTCGGCTTTGAAGCCATGACGCTTAATGCAGGCTGATGACGTTGTCGCGGTAGGCTGGCATGTCGAGTTTATCGACCTTTTTGCCGAGCAAGATCACGCTGCAGGGCAGGCGGTCGGCGCCGGTGTCGCTGACCTCGAAGCGGTAAGTGCGTTGCAGCCGCATGTGGCCATTCTCGTCGCGTGCAGCCCATAGCTTGCTGCTGGCTACGGTTTCGTCGAGAAACTGCAGGCCGTACTGTTCTGCCGCACGTTTGCCTGCTTCGACAGCGATGTCGCGCGCATGCAGGCTGTCGAGCCAGAACCAGGCCATGGCGATGGCGGCAATGAGCAGTGCGGTTTCCATGGGGTCAGGCGGTTTTTGCAGGCACAGCGCCGTCCAGGGCCGGCTCGTCTTCCTCTTCCAGTTTTTCTTCGTGCAGCGAGAAGTGGTCGATGCGCGAACCTGCATCCTTGACTGAAGAATTCTTGCTGTGCAATTTGAACTTGAGGCGTAGTTCGTTGATCGAATCGGCGTTGCGCAAGGCGTCGTCCTCGGTGATACGGCCTGCCTCCGCCAAGTCGAACAGCGCCTGGTCGAAGGTTTGCATGCCAAGCTCAACCGATTTGGCCATCGCTTCCTTGATCTTGTTGGTCTCACCCTTAAGAATGAGATCGGCGACCAGCGGTGAATTCAGCAGGATTTCGATGGCGGCGCAGCGTCCGCCGCCCTTTTTGGGGACCAGCCGTTGCGAAACGAAAGCGCGCAGGTTGAGCGAGAGATTCATGTGCAACTGGGCATGACGTTCTTCGGGGAAGAAATTGATGATGCGGTCAATGGCCTGGTTGGAGTTGTTGGCATGCAGCGTGGCCATGCACAAGTGGCCGGTTTCGGCGAAGGCGAGGGCGAATTCCATGGTCTCGCGATCGCGGATTTCACCGATCAGGATCACGTCCGGTGCCTGGCGCAAGGTGTTTTTCAGCGCCGGGAACCAGTCCAGCGTATCGCGGCCAACTTCGCGATGGGTGATCAGGCAGTTCTTGCTCGGGTGCACATATTCCACCGGATCCTCGATGGTGATGATGTGGCCGTAGGAGTGCTCGTTGCGGTAGTCGATGAGTGCTGCCAGCGTGGTGGATTTCCCGGAACCGGTACCGCCCACAAGGATGATCAGGCCACGCTTGGCCATCATCACTTCCTTCAATTGCTGCGGCAGGCCGAGCTCATCGAAATTGGGAATCTTGGTGGTGATGGTGCGCAGCACCATGCCGACATTTTCCTGCTGCACGAACACATTGACGCGGAAACGGCCGATATCCTTCGGCCAGATGGCGAAGTTGCACTCTTTTTCCTGCTCGAAGCTGGCACGTTGCTTTTCGTTCATCAGCGCATAGGCGAACGCCTTGGTGTGCGCGCCTGTCAGTTTCTGCGGCGTGACGGGCGTCATCTTGCCGTCAATCTTCATGGCCGGCGGAAAGTCGGCAGAGATGAAGAGGTCAGAGGCCTTTTTCTCCAGCATGGTACGGAGAAGATTATGCATGTAGCCGAGCGCCTGTTCGTGGTTCATACGCCCAAGCCCTCCACCCAGGCCAGTGCTGCGATATGGCAATCGTTGATTTTGGTGGGATCGAACTGCAGGGAATCAGCGAGGAATTTGATCCGGTCACGATCCGCATCCTCACACGCCTGTGCCAGTTGCAGGAAGGGGCCGTAAATACCTTCATTCGTCAACAGCGCTTCGGTAACGGCTTCCGGCAACAGCACTTTCTCCAGAACCTGCTCCATGGGCATTTCCAGCATGGCATCCAGCAAGGAGAACACGCCGACGATGAACAGGTTGTCGCGGTCTGTCTTGCTGAAATAGCTTTCGCCCAGCAACTCGGTCAGACGGCCACGGGTAATGGCGGTCTTCATCAGTGCCGGTGTCGCGGTATTTTCTCCGGCCGTCACCATCAGCAGGGTCAGCCAGCGATAAAGCTGCTTGGTGCCGAGAATAGTCAACGCATGGCGGATGGACTGTATTTCACAGGAAAGGCCGAAGCCGACCGAATTGATGTAACGCAGCAGTTTGAACGACAGTGCCGGGTCTCGCTTGAAGCCATCTTCGATCACCTTGGTGTCGGCATCCTTGCTGACCAGGTTGAGCAGGTCCAGCACGGCGGCATACGAAGGGTTGATGACCTTGGCGCTCAGGGTTTCCGGATGCGCGAAATAGTAGCCCTGGAAATAATGAAAGCCCAGCTTTTTGCAGACTTCGAATTGCTGGCGGCTTTCCACTTTTTCCGCGACGATTTTCAGCGGTAGCGATTTGAGTTGCTCAAAGATTTTTGCAGCAGTCTCAAGGCCTGTTTCTGTGATATCGATCTTGACGAAATCGCAACAGCCGAGCAACGGCGCCTGCTCTTCGGTCGGGATGTGGTCATCCAGCGCGATCAGGAATCCTTGCGCGCGCAACGCCTTGCAGCGCTGTACGACGGCCTCGGTGGCGGGGACGGTCTCGAGGATTTCCACCACCGTGCGCTTGGGCGGCAGCAGTTCCAGCATGTCGCTATGCAGCATTTCTTCATTGACGTTGATGAACGCCAGCTTGTCCCCAAGCAGCCATTGCGCCCCCATATCGGACAAGGTGTTGACCAGCACGCGGGCGCAGGCCTTGAGGTCGTCCTCGAAGACCGCGTCCGTGGCTGTGGCGCTGTGGCGGAATAGCAGTTCATAGCCCATGATCTGCTGTTTGTCATCCAGTATGGGCTGGCGTCCGATAAAGGCGTGGTCTTGCATAATGGTCTCTGGGTGTTGGGGGGGTCTTGATACTTTGGGTGGATCACGCAAACAATGCGGCGCGCGTGTCCTGCGTTTGCATGCCAAGCAGTTCTTCCATGTCCAGCACCAGCACGATTGCGCCATCCCCGGTCAGGGTGGCCCCTGCGATGCCTTTGGGTTTGATGTCGTGCAATGGTTTGATCACGACGTCTGCCTGGCCGATGAAGCTGTCGATGGCGAGAATGAAATTGCTGTCTCCGCTTTGCAGCAGCACGCCAAACGATGGCACCGACGTCTGCTCCCAGCCGATCAGGCTGGCCAGCGTGCGGATCGGCAGCACTTCTTCGCGTACGATCATAGTGGCCTTGCCGGAAACGCGCTGAACGTCTTCCGAGCGGATCGGCAGGATCTCGCGCACCATGGAGAGCGGTACCGCAAAAGGCTGGTCGCCCAGACGAACCATCAGTACCGGCAGAATCGCCAGCGTCAGTGGCAACATGATGCGGAAGGTCGAACCCTGTCCGACAATCGAAGAGACTTCGACGCGGCCGTTGAGGTTCTGGATGTTGGTTTTGACCACATCCATGCCGACACCGCGCCCGGAAACGTCCGAAATCGTGTCTTTGGTGGAAAACCCCGGCAGGAAGATCAGATTCAGGCTCTGCCGTTCGTCCAGGCTGTTGGCGGTTTCTGCATCGATCAGGCCTTTTTCCAGCGCCTTCTGGCGGATCACGTCGGCACGGATGCCGCGTCCGTCATCGCTGATTTCAATGATGATGTGGTCGCCAACCTGCTCTGCGGAAAGGTGTACCAGGCTCTTCGCCGGTTTGCCGGCCGAGGCTCGCTCTTCCGGACTATCCACGCCATGGTCTACCGCGTTGCGGATCAGGTGAACCAGCGGATCGTTCAGATCCTCGATCATGGTCTTGTCGATTTCGGTCTCTTCGCCAGACAGTACCAGCTCCACATCCTTGCCCAACTGGCGCGCTACGTCCCGCGCCAGGCGCGGATACTTCTGGAACAGTCGACCAATCGGCTGCATGCGGGTTTTCATGACGGCGCTTTGCAGGTCGCCTACCAGCAGGTCGAGATGGCTGACGGCCTCGTCCAGATCCTTGATGGTGTCGTGATCGACCTTGCCCTGCATGATGGCGGTGCGTATGCAGGTCAGGCGGTTCTTCGTCAGGCCGATTTCGCCGGAGAGATTGAGTACCTGGTCCAGGCGTGAAGTATCTACCCGAATGGTGGTATCTTTGGCGGCCGCTGCAACGGCGGCATTGGTTGCGGGGGCCCTGGCCACTGGAGCCGCTTTGGGTGCCGCCGCTACGGTTTCGAGCGAAGGGGCTGGTGTCGCGGCAACCATGACCGGATTGGCGTCGTGCGCGACAGCATGTTCGCCGCCGACCAGCGCATGGTAAAGATGATTCCAGTCCGGCTCTCCGTCCTGAGTGGGTGCCACGGCTGGTGCGACTGCTGTCACGGGTGCGGCGGCAGGTGACGGCTGACGTCCCTCGAGCATGGCATCCAATGCGTCAAGCAGTGCAGGATCGGCAGGTGACGGCTGTCTCGATTGGGAAAGTTCGCCGAACATGTCGCGCACCACGCCGGTGGCGGCCATGATGACATCCATGATGCCGGGGTCGAGGGTCAGCTGGGCATTGCGCAGTTTGTCGAACAGGTTCTCCGTGCGGTGGCACAGTTTGACCATTTCTGTCGCATTGAGAAATCCGGCACCACCCTTGATCGTATGAAACCCGCGGAAAATTTCATTCAGCAGTTCCTTGTCATCCGGGTGTTTTTCCAGGTCGACGAGTTTGTTGTCGACCCCTGACAGGAGATCCGACGCCTCGGTCAGAAAATCCTGCAACATGTCTTCCATGCCGGCGAAATCACTCATTTTAAATTCCTTGCATTATCCAAGCGCGTTCAGAAACCCAGGCTTTCCAGCAGATCATCCACTTGCGCCTGGTTGGTGACCACATCGGAACGTCCTTCGGCATTGATTACCGGGCCGTTGAGCAGCGATGCATCCATTTCTTTTTTCTTGTCTTCCGGCAGAGTCTCGATAAGCAGGGCGACCAACTGGTTTTCCAGTTGCTGTACCGTTTCGGCCAGTTTTTTCAGTACCTGCCCGGTGAGATCCTGGTAGTCCTGCGCCACCACGACGTCCATCAGTTTGGCGTTGGTTGCCTTGGTATTGAGGGGAACATCCTGCAGGTAGTTGCGTGTCTGGTGAACCAGCGCCTTGAACTGCTCCGTATCCAGTTTGCGCTCGAACAACGCCTGCCACTGTGCCGAAAGTTCCGTCGCGCCGGACTCAAGCTTTTGCTGCATGGGCTTGGTTTCTTCCACGGCGTTGAGGGTTTTGACCGCGGCCTGTTCTGTCAGCGTGGAGATGTAGTTGAGGCGGTCGCGGGTATCCGGCATCTTGCCGACCGCGCGCTCCAAGGTCTTGTCGTACCCCAGTTCGCGCATGGTGTCGTGCAGGGCGCGAGTCAGGTGCCCGATATGGGAATGGATGCCGCCGCTTTCCGATGCTTCCGGTGTTGCTGCGATCACGGCCGGCTCGGCGGCGATTACCGGTGCAGGGGAGGCAACCGGTGCCGGCGCGGGAGCAAGCTTTTCGGCGTGTGCCTCGAGAATGCTGTCGAATAATGCTTCGAGTTCGTCGGAATCACCGGAATCATTGCTCACGTATCTTCTCCTTACAGGCCATGTTTTTCAAAGACTTTGTTCAGTTTTTCTTCCAGCGTCGCAGCGGTGAAGGGCTTGACCACGTATCCGCTGGCGCCCGCCTGGGCCGCTTCGATAATGTTTTCCTTCTTGGCTTCGGCCGTTACCATCAGCACGGGAAGATGCTTCAGTTCGGCATCGGCGCGGATGTTCCGCAGCAGCTCGATCCCTGTCATGTTGGGCATGTTCCAGTCGCTCACGACAAACTGGAAGTTGCCACCCCTGAGCTTCTGGAGCGCTACGACGCCGTCCTCGGCTTCGTCGGCGTTGGTGTATCCCAGTTCCTTGAGCAGATTGCGCACGATTCGACGCATGGTCGAAAAATCGTCCACGATCAGGATTTTCAGGTTCTTATCAGCCATTCATGACTCCAAGACTTTCAATTTGGATTAAACAAGTAAAGGTCGCAATGTTTCAGACAATACGACCGGATCGAATTTTGGCACATAAGCATCCACCCCGGCCTGCATGCCCATGGTCTTGTTCGCCTGGGAGGAAAGCGACGAGTGCATCACGATCGGGATTCCGTCGAAACGACGGTCACCCTTGATGTTCTTGGTCAGCACGTAGCCGTCCATTTCCGGCATTTCGGCATCGGTCAGGATCAGGCGCAGCGACTCATGCAGCGGCCGTCCATCCTGCTGTGCCCGTGCGGCAAGGTTCTTCAGTTTGTCCCAGGCTTCGAGGCCGTTGTTGGCCTGCTGGTACTTGATGCTCATGCGGTCGAGGACTGCAACGATATTCTTGCGAGCGACCTGCGAGTCGTCGGCAAAGAAGATGTAGCGATCGGCGCCGTCGCTGATGCGAGCCAGTTCGGGGATCGGGGTTTCGCCGAGGGCTGAAGCCAGCAATTGTTCGACGTCCAGGATGGAGATCAGCCTGCCGTCAGGCAGTTCGGTAATGGCAGTGATCAGCCCTTCGTTGCCGGCAAGCATGTCCTGCGGCGGCTTCACCTTGTCCCAGTCCACCCGGATGATGCGATCCACGTTATGTACCAGGAACCCCTGGGTGTGACGGCTGAACTCGGTCACGATCAGGGTTTCATCGCTGGAGCCGGTAGATTCGCCGGTATTGATGAAATTGCTGAGCGCGATCACCGGAATGATGTTGCCGCGCAGCGAAATGAATCCTTTTACGCCCTTCGGCACGTTAGGTGTCTTGGTGATTCTTGGGGTGTTGGTGACTTCCCGCACCTTGAAGACGTTGATGCCGAAAATTTCCTGGCTGCCCAGTGAAAAGAGCAGGATTTCCATCTTGTTAGAGCCGGCCAGCTTGGTACGGGCATCAATGGCATCAAGCAGGTTGGAGTTGTTCTCTGCTGACATTTTTGAGCTTGCTCCCTTGTCTTAAGCAGGTTTACTGGCAGACAGCAGTCGCGACAGCACTTCCGCCAGTTTGATCGGTTCAAATTTGGGTACGTATTCGTCCACACCCACGGATTTTCCCAATTGCTGGTTGGCATCGCTCGACAGGGAGGAGTGCATCAGCACGGGCACGCCGGCAAAACGCGCGTCGCTCTTGATGTTGCGGGTGAGCACGTAGCCATCCATTTCCGGCATTTCGACATCGGTGAGGATCAGCTGAATGTAATCCTTGACCGGCTGATGCAGGACATCGGCACGCGCAGCCACTTTCTGTAATTCCTGCCAGGCCTCACGGCCATTGGTGGCAAACATGGACTTGAGTCCCAGCGCTTCCAGCGCCTTTTGTACCTGCTTGCGTGCCACCACCGAGTCGTCGACGAAAAACACGGTTTTCTCACCGACATCCAGGGGCTGCAGTGCCGCGATCGAGGCATCGTCTGCATAATTAGAGGTTTCGGCCAGGATTTTTTCCACGTCCATCATCATCACGATGCGGCCGTCCTTGAGTTCAGTCACTGCGGTGATCAGGCCGCCCATCTGCACCGTCAGCATGTCCGGCGGCACCTTCATGGATGACCAGTCGACACGTAGAATGGTGTCCACGCTCTCGACCAGGAACCCCTGCGTGTGGCCGTTGTATTCCGTGACGATCATGATTTGTGGCGGCGTGTCATTCTGGATGCCGACATATTTGATCAGGTCGATCACCGGCACCAGGCTACCGCGCAGGCTGACCATGCCTTCCACCGAAGGCGGCATGTCGGGCGCACGGGTGATTTCAGGCACGCGCATCACTTCGCGCACCTTGAACACGTTGATGCCGAAGGTTTCCTCGCGACCACTGCGCTGATCCGTTCCCAATGAGAACAGCAGCATCTCCAGTTTGTTGGAGCCGGCCAGCTTGGTGCGTGCATCAATCCGTTTTAATAGTTCTGACATGTCTCATGAGCTCCGTTACTGAGCGGGGAACTTTACTTTTTAAATTATGCACTGGAATGACACAACAATGAATGACTACGTTTGCCGCTGCTGATGATCTTCAAGATCAGCCGGCCGGCCTTTGAGTGCTGCCGCTTCTTTTTCGCTGCGCCCGATTAGCATTTTCTCTCCCCAGAAAATCTAATTATTAACATAACCATAGCACGCTACTTTCGCACTATACTTGAGG
>DAIDAS010000466.1 GCA_027310505.1 bacterium | reverse complement strand
CGACCTGCCCACACTGCTCGCTATTTTGGACACTGACGACTTTTAGGCGTCTACCCACAACTTTTTCCGGATACCCTGAAATTGAAGGGGCCGGCATCGGGCTGGCTATAGCGAAACAGCTGACTGAGTTGATGCAAGGCGCCATCGGGGTCGAGTCAACGCCGGGAGAAGGCAGCACATTCTGGATCGAGCTCCCGGAAGGGACAGCACCGGAGATCCGGGCAAAAGAAAAGCCTGTCCAGAAATCCAACGATCAGTCGGCTGATGATCCGGACACGCTCATCAAGTTGCTTTATATCGAGGACAGCCCCGCCCATATCAAGCTGATGGAACGCCTTGTCAAGGACATAGACGGCCTAAGCCTGTTGACCGCCAACACCCCGAATCTTGGACTGGAACTGGCGTTCGCTCACAAACCAGATTTGATCCTGTGTGATATCTGCCTTCCGGGCATGAGTGGGTATCAGTTGCTCAAGCACTTTCAGTCCGACCCCGAGACCAGCCACATTCCCGTCATCGCCATCAGCGCAAGCGCCATGCCACAGGAGATTGAAAAGGGATTGCTTGCGGGGTTCCGACGTTATTTCACCAAACCAATCAAGGTTGCCGAGCTCAAGCAATCTTTGAAAGAGTTGCTGCTAGATGAGGCCTCCTTACACAAAAACTAGGTGATGGCCAAAGAGAGGCGGGGCCCGGACACCAAATTGATTTCAGTGGAATTTTATCTGAGGCAGGTTTACCAGGTACTCGGCTATGGAATGATGCGCTGCATTACTTGGATGTTGAGGATCGGCAAACAAGAGATAGGGCATGATGGTCGGATCCTGATTGATCGGATTTTTTTTAGGGTCACCACATATGTGCTTTGGATCAATGATCGCCGAACAATAAATCATTGAAGTACTCAACTCCTGGGACAACTTTTCGAACACTGCATTACTGTCAATAAAAGTCACATTTTTTAAACCGGATATGCTGCCATTAAAAAGGTCGGTTAATTCACTAAGAAGTGTGCCGCCATCTGAAGCAGATTGACCTAGCGGCGTTTTGCCCAAATCAGGAATAGTAAACACATAGATATTGGCACCCGTCTTTGCCAGATTCACGATTTCCGTGTTGAATACCTGCGCGGCATAAGCAACCTGAGAAACGCTGGTATTTGGATTGCGTGCTGCCGAAAAAATATCGTTGGCCCCCATCCACACCGTAATAACGTCGCTTTTATCTATTACGTGGTTATGGAGCAGGGCGT
Organism: bacterium; assembly: GCA_027310505.1. GTDB lineage: Bacteria > Pseudomonadota > Gammaproteobacteria > Burkholderiales > Methylophilaceae > CAIJXJ01. Next base: position 1,687 of record DAIDAS010000466.1, on the reverse strand, counting down.
AAATCTGAGAATGCAGGTTGGTATAGTTATTCTTGACTTGCGCATCGGTTGAATCGAAGGTAATACCAGCACCGCCTACCGCATAATTATTGCCTGTGCTTGTATAGTAGAAAGTGTCGTTGTTGAACAAGCAGTGCTTCGGGTCATTGCAAAATGCCGGAGTGCTGCTGAGCAGATATTGCACCCATACCTGCCCTCTCGTTAACGGGGATAACGTAGCAGGATTTGTATACGTAAATCCAAGAGAGCCAGCATCCGAGAGACTATCGCCCAAACTATAAACTTCTGCATTCGCCGGTGGAGCTGTAAAACATAAGGCCGTACATACAAGTATTAGCGTGGAAGCCAACTTACCAAAACGCATCATGCTGATCATGGTTGCTATCTCCATAGTAGTTAAACATGGAATTGGCAGTCTTATAGAAAGCAATATATTCCTATGGATAGCCCGTGGCAATGCCGGTAATGGGTGGGACTAGTACTGAAAATCTGGCGTTCGCCGCTTCACGACTTGAGCACGGGAAAGGGACTGAGAATGTGCTGCAATTGTCACATTTTTGGCACACCCAGAAAAACAAAAGGGTCGGCGCCTAAGCGCCAACCCTTACTTCATCTGGCTCCCCGACCTGGGCTCGAACCAGGGACACACGGATTAACAGTCCGTTGCTCTACCGACTGAGCTATCGGGGAATTGAAGAAGGCGCAATAATAATGGTTTCATCTTTGTCGGTCAACACTGACAAGCGCAAATTTATTAGGTGAGCTTCATGAAGCGAATTACAGGCATCGTTATTGTCTTGGTGGCTCTGGTGTTGGTTGTGCCGTTTTTGATCCCTACCGGGACATACCTTAAGCAGATCGAACGAATGGCTTCGGAGCAGCTCAATCAGCCTGTTGTGATTGGTACGTTGCATCTCGCATTGCTGCCGACGCCGCGAGCGAATATTAGCGATCTACGGGTTGGCAAAAATGATGAGGTCAAGGTAGGCAGCATTGCCGCGATCCCCGAACTGGGCAGTCTGTTTTCAGATGTAAAGGTCATTTCGGTGATCGAGGTATCCAACCCCGTTGTACAGAAAGCAGCGCTGGATTTCATTGCGACCATGCCGAAATCTGAGGGAGCCACTGCGAAACAAACGTTGTTGATTCGCCGCATCAAGGTGAATAACGCGGAACTGCTCTGGCCAGACCTGAACACTCCCGCCATGAATGCCGAGGCCCTATTGGCTGAAGGAAATCAATTGCAGTCTGTAAACCTTGCCAGTGTCGATGGTCACCTGAAGGCAGCTATCAAGCCGCAGGGCGCCGGATACAGTATCAGCCTTGATGCCAATCAGTGGATATTGCCTGTAGGCCCGAAGGTGCTGTTTAACACCCTGAAATCTGAGATGTTGCTACAGGGCAGCAAATTGAATGTAGCCTCGATTGACGCCGGGTTATATCAGGGCACGCTCAATGCAACTGCCGAACTCGATTGGGACAAGGGTCTGCACGCCCTGGGAAAATTCAGGACGGATAGCATAGCCGTTGCCGAAGTGGCGCAACTGTTCAGCAAGCAGAGGCTGATAAGCGGAAGGCTGGGGGGCACAGGTACATTTAGCGTAAAAACCAAGGATGCCTCCAAGGTAGCGGACAACCTGGTGCTGGATTACAAGTTCGAAGTGGTAAATGGCGTGCTGCATGGAGT
>DAIDAS010000451.1 GCA_027310505.1 bacterium | reverse complement strand
GGCCATAACCGTGCCGCGCGAGGAACACGACCTGGTGGCATTTGATGTTGCCAAAAGTCAATGCGCCGGAAGGTTCGCCGTAAGGGGTGCGGATGACTTGCCGGTGAGTGATTTCGAGGTTTGCGAGTTGGGTGAGTCCGGTCCCGCCGATAATGCCGAGCATATTGTATTTCCGAGTTGGTTTGTCGCATTGTAGCGCAAGAATGCATGCCATTTTATGGCATACTTCGCTGCATGAATTCCGTGACCCATGCCAGCCTGGCCCTTGCCAGCGCTCATTATGAAAATTTTCCGGTCGCGTCAGCCCTGTTGCCGATGCGCCTGCGCAAACCGATCGGACTGATTTACAGCTTTGCCCGCCAGGCCGATGACTTTGCCGATGAGGGTGATCTCGCCCCGGAGCAGAGACTGGCCCTGCTGGAGGGCTTCCGTCAGGAACTGAACCTGATCGGCGCCAACGAAGCGCCGCAAAGCGAGTTCTTCCTGACGCTGGCCGCCATGATCGCGGAACACAAGCTGCCGCTGCAACCGTTCCACGACCTGCTCGATGCCTTCAGCCAGGATGTCGTCAAAACGCGCTACGAGAACTTCGGCGAAGTGATGGATTATTGCCGACGCTCCGCCAATCCCATCGGGCGCCTGTTGCTGCATTTGTATGGCGAGGCGACACCGCGCAACATCGGCTATGCCGACGCCATCTGCTCGGCCTTGCAGATCATCAATTTCTTGCAGGATGTCGCCATCGATTACCGCAAGGAGCGCATCTATTTTCCGCAGGATGAAATGCGGAAATTCCGCATCACTGAAGCACAAATCGCCCGCAGCGACGCCAGCGGCATGTGGTGGACCTTCATGCAGTTCGAAATCGAACGGGCGCGCAAGCTGCTGCAATCCGGCGCCCCGCTGGGCCTGGTATTGAAGGGTCGCATCGGGCTGGAAATGCGCATGATTATTGCCGGCGGCGAAACTATATTGCGCAAACTGCACCAGCATCATGGCGACATGTACCAACACCGGCCAGTCCTGCAACCTTGGGATTGGGTACGCATGCTTTTCAAGGCGATCAGAAAAAAATGAGTCCGCAGGAATACTGTCAGCAGAAGGCCGCCGCCAGCGGCTCCAGTTTCTATTACAGCTTTCTGTTTCTGCCCATACCGCGCCGACAGGCCATCACGGCACTCTACGCATTCTGCCGAGAAGTCGACGACATTGCCGACGAGTGCTCGGATATTCAGCTCGCCCGGACCAAGCTCGCCTGGTGGCGAACGGAGATCGCCAACCTGTATGCCGGCAACCCGCAACACCCGGTAACCCAGGCGTTAGCGGATGGCGTACGCGACTACAACCTGGCAGAAGAGCATTTTCTTGAAATCATCGACGGCATGGAAATGGATCTCGACCAGAACCGCTACCGCGATTTCAAGGAGCTGCAACTCTACTGCTATCGCGTGGCCAGTGTGGTCGGGCTGCTGTCGGTCGCCATTTTCGGCTACAACGACCGCAAGACGCTGAAATACGCGCACGATCTCGGCCTGGCATTCCAGCTCACCAACATCATCCGCGACGTTGGCGAAGACGCGCGCCGCGGCCGTATCTACCTGCCCGCCGATGAGATGGCACAGTTCGGCGTGTCCGAAACCGACATCCTGCAAGGGCGCGAGACAGAACAGGTGCGCATGCTGCTGGAATTTCAGATCGAACGCGCCCAGAGCTATTACGAGCGCGCCTTTGCCGAACTGCCGGAGTCAGATCGCAAGCCACAGCGCCCCGGCCTCATGATGGCTGCGATCTACCGCACGCTGCTTAACGAAATCCATGCCGGCGGCTGCGAAAAAGTCCTCAACCAGCGCATTTCGCTCACCCCGTTGCGCAAGCTGTGGCTGGCCTGGAAAACTTGGGTGTTCAACTGAAACCGCGCATCGCCATTATCGGCGGCGGTTGTGCCGGATTAGCCGCAGCAGCCGAACTCGCTGCCGCCGGCGTCCCCTCCACCATCTTTGAAGCCGGCAAGCAGCTCGGCGGCCGCGCCCGCGGATTGAACTGGAAAGGCCGCCGGCTGGATAACGGCCAGCACATCCTGCTCGGTGCCTACAGCGAAACACTGCGGCTAATGCGCCTGGCTGGCGTCGACCTCTCCACCGCACTGCAGCGATTGCCGCTGCAACTGATCCAGCACCAGCAATTCGAGTTGCGCGCCTCCGGCCGCCTGCCTGCGCCGTTGCATATCCTGGCCGGCCTGTTGAGGGCGAGAGGGCTTTCCAAGCGCGAACGCCTTGCTGCATTGCGTTTCATGGTCGCGCTCAAGCTGACACGGTTCAGACTGGGTCGGGATGAACCGCTGAGCATCTTTCTCGCGCGCCAACATCAGCCGGAAAAACTCGTGAAATGGCTATGGGAGCCGCTTTGCCTGGCTGCGCTTAATACGCCGCTTGACCAGGCCAGTGCGCAAGTCTTTCTCAACGTGCTGCGCGACAGCTTTGCCCGTACCCGGGCAGACAGCGACCTGCTGTTGCCGCGCCACGACCTCTCTACCCTGCTCATGGAACCCTTGACGCAATCTGTCCAGAAAACAGGCGGCAACATTCGCCTGGGCACATCCGTCACTGCCGTGCACATCCACACCGAGGGTTTTGCCGTGCATTACGCTGACCGGGTTGAATGTTTCAGCCATGTCATCATGGCAGTTTCTCCCTTCAGGGCGGGCGAACTCATCGCCACGCTCCCCGCGTTGATCGAAACTGCGCAGCAGTGTGACGCCTATACCTACCAGCCAATCTACACGGTCTATCTGCAATATCTGGAAGCCGTGCGCCTGCCTTTCCCCATGATTGGCCTGACGAGCGGCCACGCGCAGTGGGTACTGGATCGAGGCGAGCTGGATGGCCAAGCAGGCCTGCTGGCAGTGGTAATCAGCGCCGAAGGGCGCCATCAATCGCTGACACAGGAGGCATTGGCAAGCGAAGTGGCAAAAGAGCTGGCTACAGCATTCCCCACCCTGCCGCAGCCGCTGTGGCACAAAGTCATTGCCGAAAAGCGCGCGACCTTTACCTGCCGCCCCGGCCTGCAACGCCCTGCCCAACGCACGGCTTTGCCGAATTTTTACCTGGCCGGCGACTACACTGCAGGCGAATATCCTGCCACCATCGAAGGAGCGGTGCGTAGCGGTGTAAAATGTGCACACTTAATTCTTGAAACCCCATAGGCCAACGCATGCATACTCAACTTTACGATTTCTTCATTCACTGGGGCATCATGAGCCTGTCGCTCTGGGTCGCGAGTTTTCTGTTCAGCGGACTCAAGTTTTCCAGTAATGGTTCGCTACTCGTGGCGGCGCTCATGCTGGGCTTTGCCAACGCCATCCTGCGCCCCATTCTGATTGTGCTCACGCTGCCCTTGACTCTGGTCACCTTCGGCCTGTTCCTGCTGGTCATCAACGCCCTGATCATTCAGCTGGTTGCGGCCCTGGTCAAAGGCTTCCAGGTTTCCGGTTTCTGGACGGCATTCTTTGTCAGCATTTTCATCGCAGCGTTCGGCTTCTTCATCGAACTGCTCATCCCTGGCAGCACGCCTGTCGTGATCCATACAGGCAACACCATCAGCATATGAAAAACTACCAGCCCCCCCGGCATCACCTACAGGATCGCGTCATTCTGGTCACCGGTGCCGGACAAGGTATTGGTCGGGCCGCCGCCCGCGCCTTTGCTGCGCAAGGTGCCACCGTGATACTGCTCGGCCGCAAGGTGAAACAACTAGAGGCGGTTTACGACGAGATCGAAGCAGCGGGCGATCCGCAGCCGCTGATTTTTCCGCTCAATCTGGAAAAAACCGGCGAAGATGAATACAAGGCACTGGCCGAGGGGATCTACCAGCAACTCGGGCGGCTCGACGGCATCCTGCACAATGCCAGCCGGTTCGACAATCTGAGTCCGCTGGAAATACAGACCGCCGAACAATTCAGCGGCATACTGCAAACCAACCTGATTGCGCCCTTCTCCCTGACCAAGGCCTGCCTGCCATTACTGAAGCGCGCACCGGATGCCTCGGTGGTCGTCACCTCCACCACGGCAGCGCATCATCCCGCTGCTTATTGGGGGGCACATGCCATCTCCAAAAGCGCGGCCGAAATGCTGGTCAAAATCTGGGCATTGGAAATGGAAACCTTCCCCAACCTGCGCATCAACACCGTGATTCCCGGCGCAGTGCAGTGCCCGCAACGCAAGAAGTCACACCCGGGCGAGGTGCATGCAAAACTGCCGCAGGCGGAAGCCATCATGCCTCTGTACCTCTACCTCATGGGGCACGACAGCGCGGGGGTCAGCGGACAGGTGTTCGAGGCCTTAAAAACGGCATAGCACAGGCGAAGCTGCCTGCGCTACAGGATGAAACCGCTGCCGTCAGGCCAGATACTCGTTCAGCCGCTTCAGTGCCTCTTCCTTGCCCAGCAAGGCCATCACGGCGTCAATACTGGGCGATTGGGCGCCACCGGTCAGCATGACGCGCAGCGGCATTGCCACCTTGGGGAACTTGAGCCCATTCGAAACCACCGCCTGTTCGATCAGGTGATGAAT
>DAIDAS010000448.1 GCA_027310505.1 bacterium | reverse complement strand
GCGTTTGGCGTTTCTTGCGACTGTATTCGGCTTGAGAAAAGGTGCGTTGTTTCATGGTGATGTTGAAGCGATGGATAGCCCAGAATTTTACCAACCCCTGTTGGAGCAATTCAATGACACGGTGAATAAATCAGTGTTTCCTTAGATTCAAAGAGATCGAATTGTTTTTGTCTGAAAGGCCGGACCAGTGGCTGGCTCTGGATGATGACCCTGATCTATTTCCTAGTGACTGTTCCCATTTAATCCTATGTGATGAGGGATTCGGGGAATCAGAAGAAGCGAAGCTCAGAGCTGTATTGGTGACACTACGATAACCACAGGTGTAGTTTGGGTGCGAATGGGCGGCTACCCAAGTAGTCGCCGGTTTGAGAATCTGGTTTTAGCCTTCAATGACAACCGCCGCCATGCGAACCTAGATTCTTGGGGGCGGCATCTTTTGCATCAGCCAGGCCTTGCAATATGCCGCAATTCTGCGTTGACTGCGCGATGAGGCAACGACTGCGTAATTGTTTCAACTGTAGTTGCAGTGCTTTCAACTCACTGATGCGGTGAGCAACATGATCGATATGCTTGTCCAGAATCGCATTGACTCCTGTGCAGTTTGCATCGGGCACATCACGAAAATTGAGCAGACTGCGAATTTCATCGAGCGCCATATCCAATGAACGGCAGTGGCGAATAAACTGCAGCCGCTCAACATGAGCCTGATCATAAAGCCGATAATTTTTTTCCGATCGGATGGGGGCAGCCAAGAGCCCGATTCGCTCATAGTATCGAATGGTTTCCACCAAACACCCGGTGTACGTGGCCAATTCACCTATCTTTAGCTGGTTCATGATCATTCCTCGAATTTTTCCACAAGTTGCTTGACCCTGTACCTGCTACAGGGTCTTTAATATGGAATATACACTTGCCAAGGAAAATTGTGATGAATGCATCGCATGAATCCACCTGTTGCGGTTCCGCCTCGGAGACAGCTATAAATTCCGGACCACTACCTGCGCCTGCCGCAGACGTGTTGGTGTTGCGCATCGACCAGATGGATTGCCCGACGGAAGAAGCGCTTATCCGTAAAAAGCTCGAAGGAATGAAGGGAGTAGACGGCCTGGATTTCAATTTAATGCAGCGACGATTGACGGTACGTCATCAATTGCCGGATCCAGCACCCATCGTTGCCGCTGTAGCTGCACTCGATATGGCACCGATCGTCGAAAACGCAGCTGTGCCTACATCCGGCACATCGCAAGCTGTTTTCACGATCGACAACATGGACTGTCCGACCGAAGAGACGCTGATTCGCAATAAATTGTCAGCTATGAATGGCATTACCAAACTGGATTTCAATCTGATGCAGCGCAAGCTCACAGTGGTCCATACCTTGGCCCAGCCTGATGCCATTCAGAAAGCTTTAATAGCTATCGGCATGCATGCCATTCCGGTCCCAGCTGTATCCATCACAAACCAGGAAATTGTCGCTCTGCCGCCTGCTTCACACAAAAAATGGTGGTTATTGGGCTTCGGTGCAACTGCCGCCGTACTCGCAGAAGCCATCACCTGGACCACCGGCACCGACAAATCGTGGCCGGTGATCATGCTGGCTCTCTTTGCGATTGCCGTCAGCGGGACCGGCACGTACAAAAAGGGATGGATTGCCCTCAAG
>DAIDAS010000434.1 GCA_027310505.1 bacterium | reverse complement strand
GTTGAGTACCGTGGCTGCATCCGGATGCAGATGGGTCGTCGTTTCGAGCTGAAAGCTGGAAAGCTCGAGCACGTAGACATCCGGCTCGGGCAAGGCCAAGGCCTCCAGCACAGGCAATCCGATATTGCCGGCGACTACCGTTTTCAGTCCGGCCGCCTTGCACATCTCACCCACCAGCGTCGTCACCGTACTCTTGCCATTGGCGCCGGTAATGGCAATGACCATTGAATGATTCGGCTTGTACTGTGCAAACAGCTCCACATCGCCCACGACCGGAATGCCGCATGCGGCGGCAGCCTGGATCGCCGGCTCGGCCAATGGCACGCCGGGGCTGGAAACAATGACCGCGGCCTGTTCAAGGATTTCCTTGCAGAACGGCCCGAGATGCACCTGCACCTCCGGCAATTCTGCGCGCACAGCCTCGAGGCCGGGCGGTGCTTCGCGCGTATCGGCGACCGACAACCTTGCGCCATGGCCTTTCAGCCAGCGCAACGCCGAGAGGCCGGTATCACCCAGCCCCAGCACCAGCACCTGTTTTCCCTTGAGTTCCAGTCTCATCTCAGTTTCAGCGTCGACAATCCAAACAGCACCAGCATCATGGTGATGATCCAGAAGCGCACGACCACCTGGGTCTCCTTCCAGCCCTTCTGTTCGTAGTGGTGATGCAACGGCGCCATCAGGAAAATGCGCCGCCCCTCGCCGTATCTTTTCTTGGTGTAGCGGAAGTAACTCACCTGCACCGCGACCGACAGCGTTTCCATCACGAACACGCCGCCCATGATGAACAGCACGATTTCCTGACGGACGATCACCGCCACCACACCCAGCGCAGCACCCAATGCCAGCGCACCCACATCGCCCATGAAGACTTCGGCGGGATAAGCGTTGAACCAGAGGAAGCCCAACCCGGCGCCAGCCATCGCGGCACAGAACACTGCCAGCTCCCCGGCGCCCGGCACATAAGGAATGCCCAGATACTTGGAAAAATACAGGTGGCCTGCGACGTAGGCGAAGATCGCCAGCGCACTGCTCACCAGCACGGTCGGCATGATCGCCAAACCATCGAGGCCATCGGTGAGATTCACTGCATTGCTGCTACCGACGATCACCAGATAGGTCAGCACGATAAAGCCGACCGCGCCCAGCGGCAGCGCAATATGCTTGAGGAACGGGAAAATCAGGGTCGTCTCGGCGAGCAACGTGGATGTCGCATACAGATAACCTGCCACGCTGAAGCCGATGAGAGACTGCCAGAAATACTTCTCCCTGGCCGACAACCCCTTGGGGTTGCGATGCACCACCTTGCGCCAGTCGTCCACCCAGCCCACGACACCGAAGCCCAGCGTGGTGATCAGCACCACCCAGACAAAGCGGTTGGTAAGATCGGCCCACAACAAGGTAGCAATGGCGATCGCCACCAGGATCAGCGCGCCGCCCATCGTCGGCGTACCGGCCTTGACCAGGTGCGTCTGCGGACCGTCGTCGCGCACGGCTTGGCCGACTTTGTACTGCGTCAGCTTACGGATCATGGTTGGCCCAACCATGAAGGAAATCAACAGCGCCGTCAGCGTGGCCAGTACCGCACGCAGTGTGATGTAGTTGAATACGTTGAATGCGCGGATATCGTGCGCCAGCCAGCGCGCCAGTTCAAGCAGCATGTCGGCCCTCCTTTTGTTCCGTTTCGGTTAGCAAGGCCACCACGCGCTCCATGCGCATGAAACGTGAACCTTTGACCAGCACCGTGGTATGTGCCGTCAGTTGTTGTTTCAGACCCTCGGCCAGCGCCTCGGGTGAATCGAAATGCTGTCCGCCGTACGCGTGGCTCATTTCGCCCAGCGTCAGCAGGCCGTCCAGTTTCGCCGCCTTGGCATACTGGCCGATTTCGGCGTGCAGCCTGTCTGCATCTGCCCCCAGTTCGCCCATATCGCCCAGTACCAGTACACGCGTGCCAGGGCAGGCCGCCAGCACATCGATGGCGGCACGCATCGAAGCAGGATTGGCGTTGTAGGTGTCGTCGATGATTGTTGCGCCGTGCAAGCCTGCTTTTCGTTGCAAGCGCCCCTTGGCACCAGTGAAATGTTGCAGCCCACCCACCACGGCATCGAGTGACACGCCCATGGCCAACGCCGCCGCTGTTGCAGCCAGCGCATTGCGCACGTTGTGCAGCCCGGCTGCCGGCAGATTCAGCACCGCAGGGCCTTGCGGGGTTTTAAGGGTAATCTCGCTGCCATCAGCCCTAAGGAGATAGTCAGCACTGATGTCGGCCTGGTGATCCAGCCCGAACGTCAGCACCCGGTGCGGTACCGCCAGCTGTTGCCAAAGCTGGGCGAATGCATCGTCGGCATTGATGATGGCCGTGCCGTCCGTCGCCAGCCCCTGGAATATCTCGCCCTTGGCACGTGCCACGCCTTCAACGCTGCCCAGCCCTTCAAGATGTGCCGGCAGGGCGTTGTTGATCAGCGCAACTGCCGGTTTCGCAATATTGGTGAGATAGGCAATCTCGCCTGCGTGATTCATGCCCATCTCGACAACCGCGAACCTGTGTCCGGCGTCCAGTTTGAGCAAGGTGAGCGGCAGGCCGATATCGTTGTTGAGGTTGCCCTGTGTCGCCAGCACGGCGTCATCGCTGCCCGCCGCTGCCCGCAGGATAGACGCCAGCATTTCCTTGACTGTGGTCTTGCCATTACTGCCGGTCACGGCAGCCAGAGGCATGATGAATTTTCTGCGCCAGTAAGCCGCCAACTGGCCGAGCGCGAGGCGCGTATCGCCAACCACCAGTTGCGAAGCATCGCCAGCCACCGGCTGCGAAACCATTGCCGCGGCGGCACCGCGCTGCAGACAATCCGCCACATAGTCGTGCCCGTCGAAGCGTTCGCCGCGCAACGCCACAAACAGGTCGCCGCTTTGAATGCTGCGGCTGTCGGTGGAAACGGCGTCAAACGTCACGTCGGCGGTTGTCAGGTACCCCTGGGTGGCCAGGGCAGCTTCAGAGAGAAGCATCATCATGCCCACACCCCCAATGCACGCCGCGCCACCTCGGCGTCTGAAAACGGCAATTTCACGCCTCCGATGTCCTGATAATCCTCATGGCCCTTGCCAGCCAGCAGCACCACATCCCCCGCTTGCGCCTGCTCGATGGCGTGGGCAATCGCTGCCGCCCGATCCGCTTCGATGTGATAGTCGCCCGCCATCCCGGCGACGATTTCGCTGATGATGGCGACAGGGTCTTCGTGGCGCGGGTTGTCGGATGTCACCACCACCATATCCGCCAGCTTTGATGCAGTCTCGCCCATGAGCGGGCGCTTGCCTTTGTCGCGGTTTCCGCCGCAACCGAACACGCAGATCAATCGACCGCTGGCCTGCTCGCGCAACGCCGCCAGCACTTTTTCCAGCGCATCCGGGGTATGGGCATAATCAATCACCACCAGCGGTTTGCCAGAACCGCCCATACGCTGCATGCGCCCTGCAACCGGCTCGAGCCTGCCCAACGCTTCAACCGCATCCGCCAGCGCAATGCCCGATGCCAGCAACCCCGCAAGCACCGCGAGCAGGTTGCTGGCATTGAAGCGGCCCAACAGCCCGGCTACGAGCGTTGCAGTGCCGTCTGGCGTTTCCACCTCCATGCGCAGACCCTCGGCGTCCAGCACCAGATTGCGCCCTCGCACGTCGCCGGCGTTCAATCCGTAAGTCAGTACCCGCACTCTCCGGCCAGTCAGCTCTTGCGCCACCTGCGCCCCGAATTCGTCATCGGCATTAAGCACGGCACAGCCGAGCCCCGGCCAACGGAAAAGCTGTTTCTTGGCATCGGCATAAGCCGCCATATCGCCGTGGTAATCCAGATGGTCGCGCGACAGGTTGGTCAGCACCGCCACATCGAAGTGCACGCCGTTGACGCGCCCTTGCGCCAATCCGTGGGAGGAAACCTCCATCGCCACGCCTGTGGCGCCTTGCGCCAGGTAATCTGCCAGCATGCCGTGTAGCAGGACAGGGTCCGGCGTGGTGTTGACGGCTTCAGACAGCGCCCCCGGGAAACCATTGCCCAGCGTGCCGACCACAGCCGTTTTGCGCCCCAGACGTGTCAGCGCCTGGCCCAGCCAGTGGCTGCACGAAGTCTTGCCGTTGGTGCCGGTCACACCGACCATCCACAGGTATTGCGAAGGGTAGCCATAAAACTCTTCCGCGATCACCCCCGCTTGTTCGCGCAAGCCCTGGACGGCGATATTCGGCACCTGCCAGGCGGCATTCCAATCGAAATTGTCTCGTTCCCACAACACCGCCGCGGCGCCCTGAGCCACGGCTTGCGGGATGAAATCGCGGCCGTCCACGCGTTCGCCGGGGTAAGCGAGAAACAGGCTGCCCCCATCCGCGCGACGACTGTCGGCGGTGATCGTGGCCGGCGTTATCTGTTGTGCGGCAAGCTGGGTGAGGCAGGTCATACCACCTCCCCCACTTCCGGCACGTTGGCTGGCGGAATCACGATGTTATTGGTCGGGGCGTCCTGCGGCACGGCCAGCAACCGCAGGCCACCTTCCATCACCTTGCTGAAGACCGGCGCCGCCACCGCGCCGCCGTAATAGGCGCCGGCGCTCGGCTCGTCAATCATGACGGCAATGATCAGGCGCGGATTGCTCGCCGGCGCCATGCCGACAAACGACGCCACGTAGCGGCCGTTGGCATACAGGCCATTTTCAACCTTCTGGGCCGTTCCCGTCTTGCCCGCCACGCGGTATCCGACCACCTGCGCCTTGGGTGCGGTGCCGCCGGGCTGCACGACCAGTTCCAGCATGTCGCGCATCTGGCGTGCGGTCTGCGGCGAAATCACTTGCTGGCCGATGGGCGGCTCGTCGATCTTTACCATGGAAAGCGGTTTCAACTCACCATCGTTGGCAAAAATTCCATAGGCGCGTGCCAGTTGCAGCAAGGTAACGGTGATACCTTGGCCGAAGCACATGGTAGCCTGGTCGATGGGCACCCAGTTTTTCCAGGGACGCAGCCGCCCAGCCACCTCGCCGGGAAAACCCGAGTGTGGCGGCGTGCCGAAACCTACCTGGTTATACATGCTCCACAGCGCCTGCGGTTTCAGGGTCAATCCCATCTTGGCGGTGCCGATGTTGGAAGACTTCTGCAGTATCTGCGACACGCTCAACACACCCTTGGCGTGCACGTCATGAATGGTGTTCTTGCCGATGGCATAGGCGCCCTGACCGATATCGATCATGGTGTCCGGCGTAAAATTGCCTGACTCGATCGCCGCCGAGATGGTAAAGGGCTTCATGGTCGAGCCAGGCTCGAAAGTATCGGTAATGGCGCGGTTGCGCGATTTTCCGGCGATATTTACCGGATTGTTGGGGTTGTATGTCGGCTGATTGGCCATTGCCAGCACTTCGCCGCTCTTGGCATCCAGCACGACAATCGCACCCGCCTTGGCTTTGTTCTCTTCCACGGCGCGTGCCAGTTCACGATAAGCCAGATATTGAATCTTGCGGTCGATGGACAGCTTGAGATCGTGTCCGTCCTGCGGCACCTTGACCGCTTCCAGATCTTCCACGATATGGCCCTGCCGGTCC
>DAIDAS010000093.1 GCA_027310505.1 bacterium | reverse complement strand
GCCGAAACCCTGAGAATATCCCTTGATGATGCCACGGCGCGGATACACCGTACCTCGGCTGAGATGGCGCGCACCAGGGCTTTCCCGGGCATTGTGCCAGCGGCGGCCTGGTTGCCCATGCTGCCCGGCGCATGGCCGGATGAGGAGGCCGTTGTCGCGGATGCAATGCCCGCTGAAACAGGCACGGTTGATCCATTCCATACGGTGATGGCGGAGATATCAGCGCACATGAACGGTACGCTGGACCTCAACGAACTGATGAAGCTGGTGATGAAAGGCATGCGCGACGGCATTGGCCTCAAGCGCGTGGTGTTCGCGCTATTGAGCCAGGACAGAGCCCAGTTGCGCGCAAGGTTTGTGGTCGGCGTGCCGGAAGGGGCGTCGCTCAGGCAATTTCAGTTCGATATGCGTCTCCCTTCGCTCTTCAGCAAGATGATGGGTAAACAGCAGGCATTCTGGCTCAATGATGAAACACGCCCCAAGGTCCAGGCGCTTCTGGATGACGAAATTCGGCGCATTACCGAAGCCGACCAGTTTTTTGTCATGACGGTGGCCGTGCATGACAAGGTGATTGGCATGTTCTACGCGGATAGCGAGCAGCAGGCGATGGATGCCGGGGCGTATGACAAATTCAAGCGGCTATGTACTCAGACGTCTTTGGGCATGGCACATCTGGCGAAATGATGGAAAATTATCGTCTCTGGTACATCCGTCGCGGCGAACAGGTGCAGGGGCCATTCCCCGAAGCATTGATCTGCCGCTACATCGTTCTGGGACGTATCAGGGATGATGATGCGCTGAGTCTCGATGGGCATTACTGGCGCCAACTGCATGAGTTGCCGGAATTGATCGAAGAAACACGCGCGCTGACTGATGTGACGGGCAGCGCGAGTGAGGATGATGTCAATTGGCGAGAGGAGCGTGCAAAAGCCGCCTTGCGCTGGCTGGATGATCGCAAATCACCCGATCCACGCGGCGCACGTGATGAGGCAAAGGTTACCGATGGCCAGGATCGGCGTGCCGGAGTTGAGCGTCGCCTGACGCCTGAAGCGGTGGAGCACCACGTCTACCGGGAGAACCGGGCACTCTTCGAAGCGTGGAATCGCATGCGGCAACAGCGCTATGGATGGGCTGCGGCATTCGTCAGTCTGTTCGCGTTGCTGGTGCTGGGCGCGGCCATGTTCATGCAGCCGGTCAGGCCGGTCAAGGTCGGGTTGAATATCCATAAGGTAGATTGCACGATCCCGGCTGCCAGAGGGGTCGATTGGAGCGGGTGCAGCAAGGACGGCGAACTGCTGGTCGGCGTCGATTTGCGTGGGGCCGAATTGCTCGGTACCAGCCTGAAAAGTGCCCGCCTGCGTTATGCGGACATGACCCAGGCGAACCTCGAGCGGGCCAACCTGGCCGGCGCCGATCTGACGGGTGCCCGCCTGGGTAGCGCCGTGTGGGTCGATGGCCGGGTGTGCGCGGCGGATTCCATCGGTGTTTGCAAGTAAAATAAAAAACTCAATGTATTCTAAAAGTTAGCGTTTCAGGGCGGGGGTGCGGCGATTCCGCGACATCGCCAAACCCGCTTTTCCGGTAAAATTCCAGCATGTCTGACCCTGTTTTCATCCATTTACGCTGCCACAGCGAGTATTCCGTTACCGATGGCATGGTGCGCATCGGCGACTACGTCAAGCGCGCGGTGAAAGACGGAATGCCGGCGCTTGCGCTGACCGATTTGTCCAACCTGTTTGGGGCTGTCAAATTCTATACTTCGGCGCGCGGCAAAGGGGTCAAGCCGCTCATTGGTGCCGATGTCTGGCTTGAGAACGAAATCAACCGGGATCAGCCCTATCGACTGCTGCTGCTCTGCCAATCGCATACCGGCTATCTCCGTCTGTGTGAGCTGCTGACACAGGCCTACCTGACCAACCAGCACCGGGGTCGTGCCGAATTCAAGCGCGAATGGCTAATGGAAAGCGCGGACGGGTTGATCATGCTCTCCGGCGCAATGGGCGGCGATATCGGACAGGCGCTGCTGCAGGATAATGCTCGCCTGGCGCAGGAGCTCGCGGCGCAATGGCAGACGTTGTTCCCCAATCGTTTTTACATCGAGTTGCAGCGCGTCGGCCATCCTCAGCAAGAGGCCTACATCGCGCGTGCGCTCGATCTGGCTGTGGCGCTCGACCTGCCGGTGGTGGCTACGCACCCGATCCAGTTTCTCGATACGGACGATTTCAAGGCGCATGAGGCGCGCGTCTGCATTGCCGAGGGCTATGTGCTGGCTGATCGCCGCCGTCCGCGTCACTTTACCGAAGAACAGTATTTCAAGACCCAGGCCGAAATGGCGGCATTGTTCGCGGATATTCCCGAAGCGCTGCATAACTCGGTTGAAATCGCCAAGCGCTGCAACCTGGGGATCACCCTGGGTAAAAATTATTTGCCGCAGTTCCCCACGCCGAACAACGAGAGCCTGGACGAGTACCTGCTGCTGCAAGCCCGCGAGGGTTTGACACGTCGTCTGGAAGTGCTCTATCCCGATCCTGCGGTACGCGAGGCCAGGCGCCCGGAATACGAGGCGCGGCTCGATTTTGAGGTCGGCATCATTGTCCAGATGGGCTTCCCCGGATACTTTCTGATTGTGGCGGACTTCATCAACTGGGCCAAGCACAACGGCGTGCCGGTCGGCCCCGGGCGCGGTTCCGGCGCGGGATCGCTGGTGGCCTATAGTCTGGGTATTACCGATCTTGATCCGTTGCGCTACGCCCTGCTGTTCGAGCGCTTCCTCAACCCGGAGCGGGTGTCCATGCCCGACTTCGACATCGATTTTTGCCAGGAAGGGCGCGACCGCGTCATTGACTACGTCAAGCACAAGTACGGGCTGGATGCAGTGTCGCAGATCGCCACCTTCGGTACTATGGCGGCCAAGGCCGTGATTCGTGACGTGGGCCGCGTGCTGGACCTGCCGTTCAACTTCGTCGACGGGATCGCCAAGCTGATTCCTAACGAACTGGGGATTTCGCTGTCGGATGCCCTGGAGAAAGAGCCGCAATTCAAGGAGCGGCGCGAGAAGGAAGAAGAAGTCAATGAACTGCTGGAACTGGCCCTGCGGCTGGAAGGCCTGACCCGCAACATCGGCATGCATGCAGGCGGCGTACTGATCTCGCCGGGCAAGATTACCGATTTCTCGCCCATGTATTGCCAGCAGGGCAGTGACAGCGTGGTGAGCCAGTACGACAAGGACGACGTGGAAGCAGTTGGCCTGGTGAAGTTCGACTTTCTGGGCCTGCGCACGCTGACCATTCTGGCCATGGCGCTGGAAAGCACCAATGCGCAGCGCGCCGCACAAGGGCTGGCGCCACTGGCGTTCGAGACCTTGCCGCTGGATGATGCGCCCACCTTCAACCTGCTCAAGGCATCCAACACGACAGCGGTATTCCAGCTGGAATCGCGCGGCATGAAGGATATGCTGAAGCAGGCCAAGCCGGACTGCTTCGAGGATATCATCGCGCTGGTGGCGCTGTATCGTCCCGGCCCGATGGACCTGATCCCTGATTTCTGCCGCCGCAAGCACGGCCTGCAAAAAGTGGAATATCCGCACCCGGCGACTGCGCCTATCCTGAAAGAAACCTACGGCATCATGGTGTATCAGGAACAGGTGATGCAGATTGCGCAGGTGGTGGCGGGCTACAGCCTTGGCGGCGCCGACATGCTGCGCCGCGCCATGGGCAAGAAAAAACCCGAGGAAATGGCACAGCAACGTGCCGTGTTCGTCGAAGGGGCGCAGAAAAACGGTACGACTGCACGCGATGCGGAGTTCCTGTTCGACTTGATGGAAAAGTTCGCCAGCTATGGCTTCAATAAGTCGCACGCAGCGGCTTATGCCCTGGTGGCCTATCACACGGCTTATCTGAAAACGCATTACCCGGCGGCTTTCCTTGCTGCCACCATGTCGGCGGACATGAAC
>DAIDAS010000400.1 GCA_027310505.1 bacterium | reverse complement strand
CAACTATTCACGTAGCCATAGGGCTGCCCATTATAGCGCACCACGAAGCCCGTCACCCGCTCGCCACGCTCCGGCAAATCAAAGCGCACTCCGTGGGATCTTTCCACAACCTCGGCACCACTACAGATCAGGCGTTCTGTTTCAGCCATTGATGCAGATCGGTAAAGCGCCTGAAAGCAGATAAAGGTGCAAAGGGTAGCAGCGATTCAAGCGGCTGCGCACCATAGGCCGCGGCCAGGCTAGGCACCTCGGCGTTGCGAGCCATTTCCAGATCATAGGAGGTATCACCGATCATCAGGGTGCGCTCAGGCACCACCCCCAGTTCATCCATGAGTTCGTGCAGCATCTGCGGATGCGGCTTGGAGTGGCATTCATCGGCGCAACGCGAGGCGATGAAATGCGGATGCAATCCGCTGCTCTGCATGGCGTGGTTCAGGCCATTCCGGCCCTTGCCCGTCGCCACGGCCAGCATGAAACCGGTGCCTTCCAGTTCTGCCAGCGCCTCAGGAACGCCATCGAACAACGGGATTTCATGATCTCGCGTATGAAAATGATAGCCGTATCGCTCAACCAGCGTCTGCAATTGCAGTTCATCGATTTCCGGAAAAAGCTCAAGAATCGCATTGCGCAGGCTCAGTCCGATAATGCTCCGCGAGGCAGCGGCGCTTGGCACAGGCAACCCGGCATCCACACTGGCTGCCTGAATACTGTCGACGATAATCTGGGAAGAGTCGACCAAGGTGCCATCCCAGTCGAAAACGATCAGGTCAAATTGTTTTGGCATTGCTTAATTTATCCAGAAAACCTTGAAGTTCTTTCGGCAGCGGCGCACGCAGGCGCAATTCCTCACCCGTTAAGGGATGCCGAATCACGGTTTCTGCGGAATGCAGGAACATGCGTTTCAGGCCGCGCTTCTGCAGCTCTTTATTGAAGATATAGTCACCGTATTTGTCATCTCCCGCGATGGGAAAGCCGAGATGCGCCAACTGTACGCGCAGCTGATGGGTGCGACCGGTAATCAGTTCAGCCTCCAGCAGCGAAAATTCACCGAAACTCTGACGCAGATGAAAAATGGTTTCCGAAGGCTGTCCATCATCATCCACACTGACACGGCGCTCTCCGCTTTCGAGCGTATATTTTTTCAAAGGCAGCTTCACGCGCCGTTTTTTGTCTTTCCAATCACCGCGCACCAGCATCAGGTAGCGCTTTTCCATGGCGTTGCTGCGGATGGCTTCGTGCATCGCCACCAGTGCGCTACGCTTTTTGGCCAGCATCAGAACACCGGAAGTTTCACGGTCCAGTCGATGCACCAGTTCCAGGAATTTGGCTTGCGGACGTTCCAGGCGTAATTGCTCGATGACGCCTCGGCTAATGCCGCTGCCGCCATGCACGGCGAAGCCATCGGGTTTGTCGATCACCAGCAGGGCATCATCTTCATAGATGACCATCCCCTCAAACCTTGAAGTTGCCGGAACACTCGGCTTGGCCGCCGGAGCGGCTACGCGGACCGGCGGAATGCGTACCACATCCCCGATAACGAGCCGACAGGTGGCGTCCACCCGCTTGCTGTTGACCCGAACCTCTCCGCTACGCAAGATACGGTAAAGATGGCTTTTCGGCACACCCTTGAGGTGCTTGGCGAGAAAGTTGTCGATGCGCTGCCCTTCGGCGCCTTCATCCACGGTCACCAACGCCACGGCTGCTTTGCTTAAATCGTTCATCTCACCTATACTACCGACTTGCCATTAAAGGCAAGAAAAGAATTTCTGGTTAATTCCGCTCACCATCCATGTCTGCATATTGTGAGACATCAAGAAGCGGTTTTGAAAATGTCTGAAATCATCACCCACTCCCAGTGCGGGATACGTTCGCACCAGCGACGAGCGGGAAATTGAATTCAGATCTATTGCGCTCAAAGCTGCCGCGCACCGATAGGCTAAAGTGCCGCGCGGCGGGAAATCGAAATTAGACGGCATTGTAACCGAAAAGACAGTTTTACCGGGCATCAAACCGCGCCCATAAATTGAAGTTTTACGTTAATTAATTAAGTTAACGAACTGATTTTACGCAAAACTGTTATCCGCAAGCGCACTCAAAACGCCTTGCGGAGTTGATCAAGAATCGCTTGCGTGTTGCGGTCGTTCCGGGCTTTCGCCTGCCGTCACTTCCATTTCCCTCCGGTCGCCTCACTGCGGCCAACCATGCACGCCCGCTGATGAGCGCGGGAGAAGAACTACAATGAAACGCATGTTATTCAATGCGACACAGGCCGAAGAGCTGCGTGTCGCCATTGTCGACGGGCAAAAACTGATCGATCTCGACATCGAGCACGCCGGCAAGGAACAACGCAAGAGCAATATCTACAAGGGTGTCATCACCCGCATCGAGCCTTCGCTCGAAGCCTGCTTCGTCAACTACGGTACGGATCGTCACGGCTTCCTGCCGTTCAAGGAAGTGGCTCGCAGCTATTTCCAGGGCGACGCCGACGGCCGTTCCAGCATCAAGGAGGCGCTGCGCGAAGGCCAGGAACTGATCGTGCAGGTGGACAAGGACGAGCGCGGCAACAAGGGTGCCGCCCTTACCACGTTCATCAGCCTGGCCGGACGCTACCTGGTGTTGATGCCCAACAATCCCCGTGGCGGCGGTGTTTCACGCCGTATCGAAGGTGAAGACCGCAACGAACTGCGCGACATCATGGCACAACTGGAAGTGCCGGCCGGCATGAGCGTTATTGCCCGCACCGCAGGCATCGGCCGCAATCTGGAAGAATTGCAATGGGATCTGAATTACCTGCTGCAACTGTGGGTCGCGGTCGAAAGCGCTTCTACCCTGCAAAAAGGCCCATTCCTGATTTACCAGGAAGGTAGTCTCGTCATCCGTGCCATTCGTGACTACTTCCAGCCCGATATCGGCGAAATCCTGATCGATACGCCGGAAATCCACGAACAGGCCATGCAGTTCATGAATCACGTGATGCCGGGCAATGTCTCGCGCGTCAAACTGTATCGTGACGAGATTCCGCTGTTCTCGCGCTTCCAGATCGAACACCAGATCGAATCCGCGTTTTCTCGCGAAGTGCGCCTGCCTTCTGGCGGCGCCATCGTCATCGATCACACCGAGGCCCTGGTCTCCATCGACGTCAACTCCGGTCGCGCCACCAAGGGCAGCGACATCGAGCAGACCGCCTTCAACACCAACCTGGAAGCCGCAGAAGAGGCGGCACGCCAATTGCGCCTGCGCGACTTGGGTGGCCTGGTGGTGATCGACTTCATCGACATGGAAAGCCAGCGCAACCAACGTGAGGTGGAAAACCGCCTGCGCGATGCACTGCATTATGACCGTGCC
>DAIDAS010000062.1 GCA_027310505.1 bacterium | reverse complement strand
GCGTCGGCGGCGGCGGCCTGATCTCCGGCGTTGCGGCTTATGTCAAACGCCTGCGCCCGGAGATCAAGGTCATCGGCGTAGAAACCGTGGATGCCGATGCCATGACCCAGTCGCTGGCCGCTGGCAAGCGCGTCACGCTGGAACAGGTCGGCCTGTTCGCCGATGGCACGGCTGTAAAGCAGGTCGGCGAAGAAACCTTCCGCCTGTGCCAGGAGTACGTAGACGAGATGATCCTGGTCGACAACGACGCCATCTGCGCCGCCATCAAGGATGTGTTCGAGGATACCCGCTCCATCCTGGAACCCTCCGGCGCGCTGGCCGTGGCCGGGGCCAAGGCTTACGCCAAGCAACACAATCTGCGTGGCAAGACCCTGGTCGCCGTCGGCAGCGGCGCCAACATGAATTTCGACCGCCTGCGTTTCGTCGCTGAACGTGCCGAAATCGGCGAACAGCGCGAGGCATTGCTGGCCGTGACCATTCCGGAAAAACCCGGTGCGTTCAAGAAGTTCTGCAGCCTGCTGGGCAACCGCAACATCACCGAGTTCAACTATCGCTATGCCGATCCGAGCCAGGCACATATCTTCGTGGGCGTCACCACGCACCAGCACGGTGAATCGCAACGCCTGGTGGAAATGCTGGAACGCCATCAACTACCCGCCCTGGACCTGACAGACAACGAAATGGGCAAGCTGCACCTGCGCCACCTAGTCGGAGGCCATGCACCGCAGGTGGAAAACGAACAGGTCTACCGCTTCGAGTTTCCGGAACGTCCAGGTGCGCTGATGAACTTCCTTGAACACATGAGTGCCGACTGGAACATTTCGCTGTTCCATTATCGCAACCACGGTGCCGATTACGGTCGAGTACTGGTAGGGATTCAGGTGCCGCCGGAAGAAAAGCAGGCGTTCAGGAACTTCCTGGATAAACTGGGCTACGCCTGGTGGGATGAAACGGCCAACCCGGCCTACAAACTGTTCCTCGGCTAGAGGATCGACAGGATAAATTCCCAGTCGCGCGGATCGACCGGTGTAATCGACAACCGGTTGCCGCGCTGCAGGATGCGCAGATTGGCCAGTTCCGGAGTTTCGCGCAGCTCTTTCAGGCTCAGCAAGCGGGTCTTGCGTACCAGCTTTACGTCAACATTCATCCAGCGCGGATTCTCCGGGGTGGATTTCGGGTCGTAATACTTGTGCTTGAGATCGAACTGCGTGCGATCCGGATAGGCCAGTTTGCTGACTTCGGCGATACCGGCAATGCCCGGCTCGGCGCAGTTTGAGTGGTAAAACAGCACACCGTCGCCAACCTGCATCTGATCGCGCATGAAATTGCGCGCCTGATAGTTGCGCACCCCGTACCAGTCGACAGACTGATTGGGTAATGCGGCGAGATCGTCAATCGAAACATCCGAGGGCTCGGATTTCATCAGCCAGTAGCGCATGGGAATATGACTTATTGGATTGAGGAGTTCCCCGCAAGTGAAGCCAGACCGGCATCCTGAACCTGGAGACCAGGGGGTCGCAGCGGGAGCACATCAGGCACGCCCACAGGCGGGGCACGCACAACAGCACTCGTTTGAGCCACAACCGAGATGCTTGAATATTGGTTCAAGGAATCTATGGCCTGACAACACCGCAGGGAACAAACCGTGAAAATCGGTCGTTTCAGTTTGCATTCAAAAGAAGACGCGGCGGAGGGCCGAAGACAGTGCATTCAGCACGGGCAAGGCTCGACAACAAAGTATTCGTTGAACGCAGGCTGGAACTTAGAACAGGTCGTCTTGCTCTGCTATCTCTCGCTCGATCTGTTCCTGCATGGAATTGATTCTACGCTTGAAGTCACCGATGTCAAACCCTCCGATGCGCGTGGTTAATAGCTCGTGGGCAATATTGAGCGCAGCCATGATG
>DAIDAS010000391.1 GCA_027310505.1 bacterium | reverse complement strand
ACCTGATACTGTGCATCATCGCCGCTGTCCAAGTCAGCAAGGGCGAGGAATATCAGTACCCCTTTACTTTGCGTTTGATCAATTAAGGAATCTGTTTTACATGCAAAACCCGCTTCTGCATTTCTCTGGTCTGCCGCATTTCGACCGGGTCCGGCCGGAACATGTCACCCCCGCTATTGAGCAGCTGTTGGCCGAAGGGCGTTCGCTCGTTGCACGCCTTGTCGCCGATACTGTACTTCCTACATGGGATAATTTCGCCCGTCCGCTGGAAGATTTCGAGGAGAAACTCTCCCGTGCATGGTCGCAGGTTTCGCACATGAATGCCGTGGTCAATAGCCCGGAGCTGCGGGAGGCCTACAATGCCAATCTGGCGACATTAACTGCGTTTTACGCAGACTTGTCACAAAATGAAGCGTTGTACGCAAAATTTAAACAGCTTCGTGCTGCCGCCGGTTTTGATCTGCTGAACGTCGCTCAACGCCGGATCGTTGAAAACGAGTTGCGCGATTTCCGGTTGGGCGGTGCCGAGTTGCCGGAGGCACAGAAAGCGCGATTCAAGGCGATTCAGGAAGACCTTTCCACGCTATCGGCCAAGTTCGAGGAAAACCTGCTCGACACCACCAATGATTTCGCACATTTCGTCGCAAAGGACGCGGAGCTGACCGGTATTCCAGATGACGCCAGGCAGGCGGCACGCGAGGCGGCAGAATCGGATGGCAAGGCGGGCTGGAAATTCACGCTGCATTTCCCTTCCTATATGCCGGTACTGCAATATGCCGAAAATCGCGCGCTGCGCGAAAAGCTGTATTACGCCTATGCGACCCGAGCCTCGGAATTCGGAAAACCGGAGTGGGATAACACTGCGCTGATTACGCAGTTACTCAAGTTGCGTGCCGAGGCAGCGCAATTGCTCGGTTACGATAACTACTCCCAGCTTTCGCTCGTCACCAAGATGGCGCAATCGCCAACGGAAGTCATGGATTTCCTACATACGCTGGCCGCTCGTGCCCGCCCGTTTGCCGAGCGGGATATGCAGGAGTTATGTGCCTATGCTGCCGAGAAACTTGGGCTGGCCCAACTGGAAGCCTGGGATATCGCCTATGCTTCTGAAAAGCTGCGCGAAGAAAAGTACGCGTTCTCCGATCAGGAAGTGAAACAGTATTTCCCCGAGCCGCAGGTATTGCACGGCCTGTTCAAGGTCACCGAAACCATTTTTGGCGTGCAGGTGAAAAAGTCGCAGGCGCCGGTATGGCACGAGGACGTGTCGTTTTACGAAATTACGGACTGCCATGGAGAACTGGTCGGCCAGTTTTATCTCGATCTCTATGCCCGCAACGGCAAGCGTGGTGGAGCGTGGATGGACGAAGCCATTACGCGCCGTAGAAAAGCGCACGGCATCGAAACCCCGGTGGCGTTTCTGACCTGCAACTTCTCTGCGCCTGTCGGCGGCAAACCTGCGTTGTTCACGCACGACGAAGTCATCACGATGTTCCATGAGTTTGGTCATGGCCTGCATCATCTGCTCACCAAGGTCGAGGATTATGGCGTTTCCGGCATCAAGGGGGTGGAATGGGATGCGGTCGAACTGCCCAGCCAGTTCATGGAGAATTTCTGCTGGGAATGGGACGTGCTGCGTCATATGACCAAGCACGTGGATACCGGGGCGCATCTGCCGCGCGAATTGTTCGACAAGATGGTGGCAGCCAAGAATTTCCAGGCTGGCATGCAGACCGTGCGCCAGATTGAGTTCTCGCTGTTTGATATGCGACTGCACTGCGAGCTTGACCCATATGGCACCAAAACCCCGTTGCAACTGCTGGAAGAAATCCGTGACGAGGTCGCCGTCGTGCGGCCGCCGCAATGGAACCGCTTCCCCAACAACTTCTCGCATATTTTTGCGGGTGGTTATGCGGCTGGTTATTACAGCTACAAATGGGCGGAAGTGCTGTCGGCTGACGCCTACAGCCTGTTTGAGGAAAACGGCGTCCTGAGCGAAGAAACCGGGCACCGCTTCTGGAGCGAAATTCTGGCCCAGGGTGGTTCGCGCCCAGCCCTTGAGTCGTTTGTGGCGTTCCGCGGTCGCCAGCCAACCATCGACGCGTTATTGCGCCATAATGGCATGACCGAGGCATACGCTTGAAGGGCGACAGAGAAATGAAAAGAGTGTTTCTGCTGATCGCGCTCGGTTGTTGTGCCGTTCAGAGTCATGCCGCTGATCTCTACAAATGGCGTGATGCCGAGGGGCGCGTGCATTATACCGACCAGCCGCCACCGGCAACTGCCAGAACGGTCGAACGCAAAAGCGCCAAGGGCAATCTGATCGAAAGCGATATCTTGCCCTACGAAATGCAGCAGGCGGCCAAAAAATACCCTGTTTCCCTCTATTCGTTTACTGAATGTGGGGATGTCTGCGCCAGAAGCGAGGCTTATCTGGCCAAGCGCGGTGTGCCGTTTACCCTGAAAAACCGCGAAGAAGACAAGGTGGCCCTGTATAAGCTGACAGGTGAAAAGCAGGCTCCCGTGCTGATTGTCGGCGACCAGCCGCCGATTAAAGGCTTCGATGAGGGGCAGTGGGGCGAGTTGCTGGATCTGGCCGGATATCCGAAGAGCAATCCGCTGGGTAATCTGAAGAAAACACCCGCAACCGCCGTAACAAAAGCGGCCCCCAAGGGGGAGTGATCGCGTGAAACTCGCTACCTGGAACGTCAATTCCCTCAAGGTCCGTTTGCCGCATGTGCTGGAGTGGCTGGCCGCCAACCAGCCGGATGTTCTGTGCCTGCAGGAAACCAAGCTGGAGGATGCCAACTTTCCCGCCGCCGAGATCGAGGCAGCAGGCTACCGCCCGATTTTTTGTGGGCAGAAGACGTATAACGGGGTGGCCTTGCTCGGTAAAACCGATGGCACGGAGATCGTCAGTGCCATCCCGGGCTTTGTTGATGACCAGAAACGTGTGCTTGCCGCCACCTATGGCGAGATACGGGTGGTGTGCGCTTACTTTCCCAATGGCCAAAGCCTCGATTCAGACAAATACCAGTACAAGTTGAGCTGGCTCAAGGCATTGATCGAATGGCTCCAACAGGAAGTCGCGAAGTATCCCAAGCTCGCCCTGCTGGGCGATTACAACATCGCGCCGGAAGATCGCGATGTGCACGATCCCAAGGCCTGGGAAGGGCAGGTGCTGGTGAGTCCTGCCGAGCGCGAGGCGTTTAGGGAATTACAGGCCTTGGGTCTCAAAGATGCATTCCGCCTGTTCGAGCAGCCGGAGAACGCCTTTAGCTGGTGGGATTACCGTATGGCGGCATTCCGTCGCAATCTGGGGTTGCGCATTGACCATATCCTGCTGATGCCGGGTCTTGCCGGGAACTGCAGTGCCTGCTGGATCGACAAGGCACCGCGCAAGCTGGAGCGTCCATCAGACCACGCCCCGGTAGTAGCGGAGCTCAAATTTTGAATACAAAAAAGGCGGAGCTTGCGCCCCGCCTTCTGCTAGTCAGCCTTGAATTACTTGGCAGCCTTGTGGCCAGCCTTCTTGGCATGCTTGTGGGCCTTCTTGGCCGGAGTAGCCGGCTTTTCCTTGGTGGCTTCAGCAGCAGGGGCAGGAGCAGCGGCCGGTGCGGCTTCAGCAGCCTTGGGAGCATCGGCAGCAGAAGCGCCAAAGCTCAGGGAAGCAGCGAAAAGACCAGCGATCAGGGATGCAATCAGTTTGTTCATGTGTAACTCCTTCATCAATTAAAATTTAATCTGAGAGACATTCACGACTGTTTCCGTGCTGACCTCGTGAGAACAAAGTTACGCCGTGCACCTTACCCGAAACTTACTGCCAAAAAATTTATGCGAGTATTGATTGTCGAAGATGACCCAACGCTGGCGGATGGCCTGAGCCACTCCCTGACCAAGGTTGGTTATGCGGTGGATTGTGCCCGCCATGGCGAGGAGGCTGACCA
Source organism: bacterium (assembly GCA_027310505.1). Taxonomy (GTDB): domain Bacteria; phylum Pseudomonadota; class Gammaproteobacteria; order Burkholderiales; family Methylophilaceae; genus CAIJXJ01. Next base: position 1,056 of record DAIDAS010000391.1, on the reverse strand, counting down.
TATGCTGATCGGGCAGAGCTACGATCTGGTCATTCTTGATATCGGGCTGCCCAAATTGAATGGCTTCGAAGTGCTCTCCCGCCTGCGCAGGCGGGGCAGCTTGGTGCCGGTGCTGATCCTGACGGCACGGGATGCCGTCCAGGAGCGCGTCAAAGGGCTGGATCTCGGAGCAGATGATTACATTACCAAGCCTTTTGATCTTGCCGAACTGGAAGCGCGTGCGCGTGCCTTGATCCGACGGGGGCAATACGGGGCGAGCGCGCAGGTCACGCTTGGTAATCTGACGCTGGATACTGCCGGACGACGCGCGACGCTTTCCGGTCAGCCACTGGAACTTTCCGCCCGGGAACTGGCGGTGCTGGAAATTTTCATGTTGCGCGCAGGCAAGGTGGTCAACAAGGAGCATATTCTCGAGCGCCTCTGCAACTGGGATGAAGACATCGGCGACAACGCCATCGAAGTCTACGTGCATCGTCTGCGCAAAAAACTGGAGCCTTCGGATATCCGCATCCGTACCATTCGCGGACTGGGCTATCTGCTGGAACAGGTCACGGAACCCATATGATTTCCCTGCGCCGGAAATTGCTGTTCAAACTGCTTGCGCCCTTGCTGCCCTTGCTGCTGCTGGGCGTGGTGGCCGCCTTTTACATGGCGGACCATTTCGCCACCTTGGCTTATGACCGATCCCTATTCCGCGCGGTGCTGGCATTGGCGGATCAGGTTGAAGTGGTGGCCGGGGATGTCGTGGTGGATCTTCCCCAGGCGGCTTTCGACATGCTGGAATACGACAAGGATGACTGGATCTATTACAAGGTCACCGGTGCGCGTGGCGAGTTTGTCACCGGCTACACGGAACTGCCACCACCGCCGATCGCCCGACCGGTGCCGGGGCAGCACTATTACTACACCACCCACTTTGACGGCAAAGATATCAGTGTTGCTGCATTTTATCTTTCGCTCAAGGGGACCAGCGCCAATGGGGTCGCCGTGGTTCAGGTCGGGGAGACGACTTCAAAGCGGCAGCGTATGGCCAATGAGATCGTCATTGGCATGGTG
>DAIDAS010000362.1 GCA_027310505.1 bacterium | reverse complement strand
CGACACTAGCGCCGCCATGCAGGAAGCACTCGAGGCCGAACTGGGGCAGGCCGGCTACCAGCATTACGAAACCTCCGCTTTCGCCCAACCCGGCAAGCAATGCCGCCACAACCGCAATTACTGGGAATTCGGTGATTATCTGGGCATAGGCGCAGGCGCCCACAGCAAGCTTACACTGCCGGATCGCATCATGCGCCAGGCACGCACCAAACACCCTGCGGCTTATCTGAAAGGGCTTGCTGACAAGAGCCACATAGAGAGCGAACGCACACTGACTGATGAAGACCTGGCGTTCGAATTCATGATGAACGCCCTGCGCCTGACCGACGGGTTCGAGCAAGGGTTGTTTGAAGAACGCACCGGCCTGCCGCTATCTTCCATCGAACAGGCACTCTCTGTTGCGGAAAACAAAGGCCTGTTGACCCGGATCGCCGGCCGCATTGCGCCGACCCTGCGTGGCCAGCGCTTTCTCAACGAATTGCTGCAACTCTTCTTGCACTAAGCAACAGCATGCAACACATCACCCAACCCGGGCAAGCCGACCAGACCATCAACAAATCCCGTTTCATCGCTTGGGCGGAATACTGCGCCGACGAGCGCGCCATTGCCATGATGCTGCGCCGGATGGCCGGCGAGCATGCCCACGCGCATCATCTAGCCTATGCCTTCCGGGTCAGGACACCGCAAGGGCTGGTGCAGCGCTTTCACGATGCTGGCGAACCCTCCGGCACCGCTGGCAAGCCTATCCTGCAACATCTGGAAGGTCGCGACCTGGTCAATGTCTGCGTCGGTGTGATCCGCTATTATGGTGGCATCAATCTGGGGACAGGCGGGTTGGCACGCGCTTACGGCAATACTGCCAAGATGGCGCTGGATGCCGCTCGCATCGGGCCCTTCGTGGAAATGCAGCAAATCCGGCTGGTGCTGGACTACGCCAAACTGGATCACTTCACCCGTGAGCTTGCAAAACTGGAGGGTCAGTTGCTGGACAAGCAGTTCGGTGAGCAAGTCACCGTGATCGCTACACTGCCGGCCTGCGAAGCGGCCGGGCTGCTGAAACGCTACAGCTAGGCACGTCACCGTGCCCGGCTGTTAACCTAACTGCTGGCGTGCCCGCGCAATCGCCTTTCTGACTTGTTCCGGCGCCGTGCCGCCAATGTGGTTGCGGCTGGCAAGGGAACCTTCCAGCGTCAGCACTTCGAATACGTCGTCCGCCACCAGCGACGAGAACGCTTGCAGTTCGACAAGGCCAAGATCGGCGATATCGCAACCCTTGTCCACGGCGGCACGCACGGCTCTCGCCACCGCCTCGTGGGCGTCGCGGAAGGGCAGGCCTTTTTTCACCAGGTAATCGGCCAGATCGGTGGCAGTGGCAAAACCTTCTGCCGCGGCCTGGCGCATGGCAGCCTTGTCGACGGTAATTCCGCGCAGCATGTCGGCGTAGATTTCCAGTGTCACCAGCAGCGTATCGGCAGTGTCGAACAAGCCTTCCTTGTCTTCCTGATTATCCTTGTTGTAAGCCAGGGGCTGCGACTTCATCAGGGTCAGCAACGCGACCAGATGGCCGTTGACGCGACCTGTCTTGCCGCGCACGAGCTCAGGCACGTCCGGGTTCTTTTTCTGCGGCATGATGGAAGACCCGGTACAGAAACGGTCAGCAATATCGATAAAGCCGAAACGTGGGGACGACCATAAAATAAGTTCTTCCGAAAAACGCGACAGGTGCGTCATCACCAGCGCGGCGGCGGCGGTGAATTCGATGGCGAAATCGCGATCGGAAACGGCATCCAGCGAATTCTCGCACACGCCATCGAAACCGAGGGCACGCGCCACGGCCTCGCGGTCGATCGGGTAACTGGTACCGGCCAGTGCAGCGGCACCTAGCGGCAGGCGGTTGATACGCTTGCGTGCATCGGCAAAGCGTTCGGCATCGCGCTTGAGCATTTCGTAGTAGGCCAGCAAGTGATGGCCGAATGTCACCGGCTGCGCCACCTGCAGGTGGGTGAAACCGGGCATGACGGTGTCGGCATGCTGCTCGGCGAGATCCAGCAAGGAAATCTGCAGATTGCGGATGCGGGTCAGGACATCATCCACTGTGGCGCGCAGCCACAGGCGCACGTCAGTGGCCACCTGATCGTTACGGGAACGGCCCGTGTGCAAGCGCTTCCCGGCATCGCCCACCTTGTCCGTCAGCCGCTTTTCGATATTGAGGTGGACATCTTCCAGATCAAGCAACCACTCGAACTGACCCGCGCGGATTTCTTCCAAAATCTCGCCTAACCCGCGCTCGATCGCCGCCACATCATCGGTGCCGATGATGCCTTGGGCGCCGAGCATGCGGGCATGGGCCAGCGATCCCTGAATATCGAACTCCGCCAGACGCTGATCGAATTCGACCGAGGCAGTGTAGCGTTTGACCAGTTCTGCCACCGGTTCGTTGAAACGTCCAGACCAAGCCTTTGATTTGTCTTGCATTGCGTGCACCAATTACCAAATAATTACAGGATGGCAAGTATAAAGCAAAACAACCTGCGTATTCCCGTCACGCTGCCGGACTTTCGCAACATGGGCGTGCATTTGCGCATCCTGGTGCTAGTCAACCTGATGGCCGTCGTGGCCGCCGTGGTTCGCTCCGACACCCTATCCGCGGCATGGCCGACGCTGCTGCAACTTTCAGCGGCGATACAACCCACCCTGCTGATGGTGCTGTTGAGCCTGCTCGTACTCAACCAGCCGCTGACCAGACTGCCTTATCGCACCGGCATGCTGGCCATCCTGTTGTTGGTTCTGCTACTGACTGCGGGCGTACAGCATTTCGCCGGCAACCTGTTCGGGCCCGAAGCCGCACCATCACTCTGGCGCAGCTGGTTTCTGTCGGCCATGGCGGTTGGTACACTGCTGCTTTATTTCAATTTGCGCAGCCGGGCACTTTCTCCAGCCATTGCGGAAGCGCGGCTTCAGGCCTTGCAGGCGCGTATTCGTCCGCACTTTTTGTTCAATAGCCTGAACGCCGTGCTTTCCCTTATCCGCACCGACCCCAAGCGCGCGGAAACAGCGCTGGAGGATATGGCCGACCTGTTCCGTGTGCTGATGGCTGACAATCGCCAGCTAGTGCCGCTGCAAAGCGAGCTGGAACTGTGCCGCCAATACCTGGCGCTGGAAAAGCTGCGCTTGGGCGAGCGTCTGCTTCTCAACTGGCATACCGACAACATGCCGGAGAATGCGCTGATCCCGCCGCTGGTACTGCAACCGCTGCTGGAGAATGCCGTCTACCATGGCATCGAACCATTTCAGGAGGGCGGCGAGATCAATATCAACCTGTACCGCAGCCGCGACCAGGTACATCTGGTGCTAACCAACCCATACCACCTCAAGGGCAATCACCATAACGGCAATAAAATGGCGCTCTCCAACATCCGCGAACGACTCGCGCTGCATTTCGATGCCGAAGCGCAGCTCGTAGCCAAGGTCACCGGCAACCAGTACCGGGTGCATATCGTAATTCCTTATCGGCAGTGGCAGCCATCATGAGCGAACCCACGCTGAACATCCTGATCGCAGATGACGAAACTCCAGCGTGCAATCGGCTGCGCGAACTGCTGTCGGAGCTCCCGCACACCCACATCGTCGGCGAAGCGCGAACCGGCAAGGAAGCCGTTGCCTTGTCCGGAAAAGTCCGGCCGGACGTGCTGCTTATGGACATCCGCATGCCTGAAATGGATGGCATGGAGGCCGCCGAGCATCTGCAAAAACTGGAAAATCCGCCCGCCATCATCTTCACCACGGCCTTCGACGCGCATGCCGTACAGGCATTCGAGCTGAATGCCGTCGATTACCTGCTCAAGCCGATCCGCCTGGAGCGCCTGGCCAACGCCCTGAAAAAAGCACGCGCGTTAGTGCCTGCACAGATGGAGGAAATTCGGCAACTGCGACCGGCACGCACGCACTTCAGCGCCTCCGAACGCGGCCGCATCCTGCTGGTGCCAATCGACCAGGTCATTTATCTACGTGCGGAACTCAAATATCTGACGGTGCACACCCTGGAACGCCAATACCTGATCGAAGAATCCCTGACCCAGATCGAACAGGAGTTC
>DAIDAS010000360.1 GCA_027310505.1 bacterium | reverse complement strand
GTGGAAATAGTTGCAGCGATGGTCAAAAGGGCAAAACGCTTCATGGTGTGTCTCCTGGTAAAAATAGTGATAAAAAAGTAAAACTTACTTCCCGGAACCCGCCAGAAAGTGGAACTTGATCTGGATCTCGTTGGCGACAGTGCCGAAGTCAGCCCAGCTCCCCTCGCCAATAGCAAAGTCGGCGCGCTTGAGCACAAATGCGCCATCGACTATGGCGGCATTGCCTTGCGGGCTGAATGTAAAAGGTGCCGAGACATTCTGCGTGCGCCCCTTGATGCTCATCTTGCCGCTGACTTCATAGCGGTTACCGCCCAAAGCCTTGAAGCCGGTGGATACAAACCTGGCTTGGGGGAAGGTCTTGGTGTTGAACCATTCCTTGCCGGCGACCTCATCGTTGGCTTCGTCCGAACCGGCATCGATGCTGGCAAGGTCCAGATCAATCACCGCCCTGGCAGCAGACAGCCTGGCCGGATCAAAACTGAGCTGGGCAGAAAATTTTCTGAAATGCCCATCCATCGGCACATTCATCTGCGTATAAACAAAATTGAGGTTGCTCTTGTCGGTCTGGATGCTGGTGAATTCGGCAGACTGGGCCACTGGGGCAAAAGCCAGGCTGCCAAGCAATATAGCGACGATATTCTGTTTCATGATGATTTCTCCACCAATACGTTTAACGGGAATGCCAAGGCAGCATGCGAGTCAACACATCATCCTTGTCGATCAGGTGATGCTTGAGGGCAGCGCCGACGTGGCCAATCACCACCGCGACAAGCACGAAGTTGAGGATTTCATGCACTTCTCTCAGCAAGTCGCCCAGCTCCTTGTTCTTGCCCAGCAAGTCGGGAATCGGCAGCACCCCGAAATAGACGGTCTGAACCCCTTTGGCCGAACTCATCAGCCATCCCGACAGGGGTATGGCGATCATCAACAGGTAGAGCACTCCATGCCCGACATGGGCCGCCAGTTTTAATGATGTCGGCATGGACTCCGGCAACGTCGGCGGGCGATGGGTATAGCGCCACGACAAACGCACCACCACCAGCAGAAAGGCCGTCACGCCTGCCCATTTGTGCCAGGAATAGATCTGCAGCTTCCACGGCGACAATGGCAAATCGTGCATGTAGATGCCCACGGAAAACAACGTGGCCAGCAGCAAGGCCATGACCCAATGCAGGCCGATGGCAGTAGCGGTATAGCGAACTGGTTTCATGGCATTTCCATCCATCAATCGAGTGACGTCATTAAACGCCTTATCAATATGATAAAAAAGTACAATAATGTGGTATTAATTATCTATAAATTGGATAGGTTTCGATGGCGGCCCATATCACCCTGGAGCAATGGCGATCATTGATCGCGGTCGTGGACGCCGGCGGTTACGCGCAGGCGGCGGAAAAACTGTTCAAGAGCCAATCCGCCGTGACCTATGCCGTACAAAAGATAGAGACCCTGCTGGGCGTGAAAGCGTTCGAGATTCAAGGGCGCAAGGCAACCCTGACGCCAACCGGGCAGATGCTTTACCGGCGCGCACTGGCGCTGGTCAGCGAAGCCAATGACCTGGAGCAAGCCGCGCTCACCCTGTCCGCCGGATGGGAGGCAGAAATCAATATCGTGGCTGAAATCCTGTTTCCTTCAAACCTGTTATTGACCTGCCTCGAGCGCTTCGGAAAACAAAGCCCCCGCACCCGGATCGAGCTGATCGAGTCGGTACTGGGCGGGACTTCGGACGCGCTGCTGAAAGGGCATGTGGACCTGGCGATTTCACCGCAGCTGCCGCCCGGATTCCTGGGCGACCTGCTCATGCGCATACGGGTTGTCGCAGTCGCGCATGCCGACCACCCTTTGCATCATTTGGGACGGGAACTGACCTATCGCGACCTGCTCGCCCATCGTCATCTGGTGGTGCGGGATTCAGGCACAAGGCGTGACCGGCGCGCGGTATTTGTCGAGGTGGATCAGCGCTGGACCGTCAGCCAGATCGCGACTTCGATCAAGGCCGTCTGCATGGGATACGGATTTGCCTGGCTGCCGGAAGAACACATCCGCGACGAACTGCAGTCTGGCCAGCTACGCCCCTTGCCGCTGCGGGAAGGTGGCGTGCGCGAAGTGCCGCTTTACCTGATTTTGGCCAACCCAGACTTGGCCGGCCCCGGGGTAAAGCGCCTGGCGGAAATCATCAGGGAGTCGGTCGGGCAGAATCACCCACCTGCAGACTAAGCATCTCGACATGGCTCGCGCATTTTCCGCAACATGCCTTTGGAGAAAAGCGCCGCCAACCGGATCAATCAACCCTGTAGTCCGACTTTTCGATCAGTTTCAGGAAGAGCTCGAACAGCACCGGGTCGTGCTTGTGCCCGGATTCGTCCAACATTTCGTCGATGATGGCGTTGTGCTTCTTGGGTTCCTGGTAAACCCTGCGCACCGACATGGCATCGTAGTTGTCGGCGATCGTGATGATTCTTGAAAGAACCGGGATATTTTCGCCCTTCAGGCCATCCGGATAACCGCTTCCATCAAAACTCTCGTGATGGTGCCTGACGACTTCCGCCACGACATCCGCCCCATCCCGGTCCAAGGCAAGCACGATGTGGGCTCCACGTTCGCTATGGGTCTGCATGACGGATCGCTCTTCGCCGTCGAGTTTTCCGGCCTTGAGCAAGACTTCATCGGGTATGCCTATTTTTCCTATGTCGTGAAGCGCCGATGCGGTCTTCAACAACGCCAACTCGCTCGCGGGAAGGGCGATGCGTTCGCCAAGTTCGTTCGAGATGTTCATGACACGCTCGCTATGAAACCGCGTATAGGCATCGCGCTCCTGCAGCGCGGCAGACAGTGCACTTGCAAACTGGACCAGGGCCCGATGAGAGTGGTCAGTCATATCATCCCGTTTTTAGAATTTTTTCCAGATTAGTCTGATTCACGAGTCGAAACAAGTACTAAACGACCGTTCAGCAGACACGGCCAAAGCGAAAGAATGGATACCCGAGTTTTAATTCCATGCCCGCCTGAAGGGCTGTACGAAATCGGCGGACTGAGGCGCCGCCCCGCGAATCCCGCAAATGGCTGCGGCATATTCACTGGCACGCTGCAGAGTGGTTGGCACATCCCACTGGCGCAATAATCCCAGTATGAATACGGCAGCATAGGCATCCCCCGCGCCGACGGTGTCGACCACTGGCCGAGCTGATTCCACCGGTGGAGCTTTCGTGATCTGCTGCCGTTCATCCAGCACCCAGCTGCCCAAAGCGCCGCATGTCACCAGAAGTTGTTTCAACGCGAAACGCTTTTGCAGCTCTTTGGCCTGGTTTTCCGCACCCAGGCCATTCAGACCGAACAGTCTTGCAATGACCACAAGCTCTTCATCGTTCAGCTTCACGACATCGGCCGAGAGCAATGAACTGGCAACGGTTGCCTCGTCATACCAGGGAGCGCGCAGGTTGAGATCGAGAAATATCTCGCACTCGCAACCTTCCAGAAACCGCGCCGCAGCAAGACGCGACTGGGTGTTTCTTTGTACCAGCGTACCAAAATAGGCCCATCGTGGCCGGGTTGCAGTCATGGCCTGACGCGTAGCCTCTGCGCAAATATGGTCGTAGGCCTGATCGGGCAGAATATCGAAACGGTGACCGCTATCTTCCATGATCACCCGCACCTGCCCGGTGGGGCGGTCGGCGTCGCACTGAATGCCCGAAATTTCCATGCCCAGCTGCGCCATCTGCTGCAACAGCATATCGCGCAGTGCATCGCGCCCTGTGCGGGAAATCAGCATCGGATTCAGGCCAAACGCCCGCAGGTGCCGCGCCACGTTGAACGGCGCCCCGCCCAGAACGCTCTGGTCGGGGAACACATCGGCAAGCACCTCGCCGAAAAGCACGACATCATCACTCAGGTTTTCAGGATTCAACGGTTATCCTCAACAAAAATCGGCTTCTACCACACGTATAGGCCATGAGCAGATTCCGGGTCAAGATCTGTAGAATACCGGCATGCACAATACCACTGCGCCTTTTTCGGAGCTGACGCCCGACTTCATCCTCAATGCGCTGGATAGCGTGGGCATGCACGGCGACGGCCGTCTGCTGGCGCTCAACAGCTACGAGAACCGGGTCTACCAGCTCGGCATGGAGCAGGGGCCACCGCTGGTAGCAAAATTCTACCGCCCGGCACGCTGGAGCAATGCCGCCATACTGGAGGAGCACGCTTTTGTGCGCGCCCTGGCCGACGCCGAGATTCCGGTCGTGCCCGCCCTGCCATTAGCGAATGGCGAAACACTGCACACGTTCAATGGCTTCCGTTTTGCCGTTTTTTCAAGACACGGCGGACGCGCGCCGGAACTCGGCGACCCGGATACGCTGGAATGGATGGGACGCTTCATCGGACGCATCCACGCCATCGGCGCGACTGCGGATTTTCGCGAGCGCCCCACGCTGGATATCGCCAGCTTCGGCGAAGAGCCGCGCGATTATCTGCTGGGACACGGCTTTATTCCGCCAGACCTCGAACCGGCCTATCGCAGCGTGGTGAACCAGGCACTGGACGGCGTGCGCCGCGGCTTCGAGCGCGCGGGGGACGTGTCCACATT
>DAIDAS010000327.1 GCA_027310505.1 bacterium | reverse complement strand
CCCTGCAACAACCCCAGCCGCAGCGTATGCCGATCGAACAGAACCGCAGAAGGCGAACGCGGCGGACGGCGCATGCTGTCATGCTCATCCGGTTCGGCTTCGAATACGATGGAACAGGCCGGGTCGATAATCAGCTGCAAGAACAGGATGTGCACCGGCAGCAACAATAGCGGCCAGCCTAGCGCCACGGGGATCAGCGACATGCCGACAATGGGCAGGTGAACGCCGATGATGAAGGTGATGGCTTTTTTCAGGTTATCGAAAATACGCCGGCCAGCCTTGATCGCCGCCACGATGGAAGAGAAGTCGTCATTCAGCAGCACCAGGTCGGCAGCCTCGCGTGCCACATCGGTGCCACGCGCGCCCATGGCAATGCCGATGTGCGCCGCTTTCAGCGCCGGCGCGTCGTTCACGCCATCGCCGGTCATGGCGACGATCTCGCCGTTCGCTTTCAGGGCATTGACCAGGCGCAGCTTCTGTTCAGGCACAGTGCGGCAGAATACGCAGACCGTTCTCGCACGCTGCTGCAGCTCATCGTCGCCCATGGCATCGAGCTCTGCGCCGGTGATGACCCCATCGGTCACGATGCCGACCTGTTGCGCGATGTTGAGCGCAGTAGCAGGATAATCGCCGGTGATCATGACCACACGCATGCCGGCCGCATGGCTTTCGCGGATGGCTGAAGGCACAGCCTCGCGAATCGGGTCGACCAACCCCAGCAGCCCCAGAAGCTCGAATTCGAAATCGTGCTGGATTTCAGGCAGCGAAACCTGGCGGAAGGAGGCCTTGGCCACCCCCAGCACGCGCAGCCCCTGCTCCGCCAACTGCCTGACCTCCTCGGTCGTGGCGGCAGTTTGGCCAGCATCCAGGTGGCACAGATCGAAAATCGCCTCGGGCGAGCCCTTGGCGGCGATGACGAAATGCTCGCGGTCAGGTGAACGCCAGACGCGCGACATCGCCAGCAGATCGCGCGACAAAGGATATTCTTCGACCAGCGCCCAGTCCTGGTGGATGTGCTCGGTGCCTTCCAGCGTCTCCAGGGTTGCCTGATTGATCGCTTTTTCCATCGGATCGAACGGATCCCGATGGCTGGCCAGCATGCCAAACTCCAGCAGTTCGTGAAAATCCTCTGGCAAGGCGGCGTTTTCGAGCCTGGCCAGATCAAGCTGCCGGCCGCGTGCGAACAGTTTGGCCATGGTCATGCGATTCTGGGTCAGCGTGCCGGTTTTGTCCACGCACAGCACCGTTGCCGCGCCCAGCATTTCGACAGCGGGGATATGCCGCGTCAGCACCTGCTTTTGCGCGATACGCCATGCGCCCAGGCCGAGAAAAACCGTCAGCACCACCGGCAGTTCCTCGGGCAAGACCGCCATGGCAAAGGTGATGCCGACCAGCAAGCCGTGCAGCCAGTCGCCTTGCATCAGGCCGTACACGACCGCGGCGACCAGACTCAAGGCGAGCCCCGCCCAGGCGGCCCGCTTGACGATCACGGCTGTCTCGCGCTGAATGTTGGTCGGCTCCTGCCCGACGCCATCAAGCGACTTGCCGATGGCGCCAAGCGCCGTGTTCTGCCCGGTAGCCAGGGCAATGGCAATGCCCTTGCCCTGCACCACCAGCGTGCCCGAGAACAGGAACGGCAGGTCGTCCCCGCCGGGCCTGCCCATGCCTTCGGGCACCGTTTCGACCGCCTGCTTGCGCACAGAGACCGCTTCACCGGTCAGCAGCGATTCGTCCACCGACAGGCTTACGCCAGACAACAGCGCCGCATCCGCAGGAACACGATCTCCCTCCACCAGCACCAGCAAATCGCCGACCACCACTTCGCGCCCGGGAATGCGCTGCTGTTCGCCGCCGCGAATCACCAAGGCACGCGGACTCGACAGGTCGCGCAACGCCTCCAGCGCCCGCTCGGTCTTGCGGGTCTGGAAAAAACTGATGGCAATGATGACGAAGACAAAACCGAGCAGCATCAGCGCCTCGCTCCGGTTGCCAAGCAGCAGGTACACCGAGCCGCAGGCAATCAGCAGCAGGAACATGGGCTCGCGCACAACGTTCAGTGCGATGGCAAACAGGCTGTGCGGTTGCGCCGAGGAAAGCTGGTTATAGCCGTCGCGGGCCAGACGGGAGGCGGCAGCCTGATGTGAGAGTCCGTGCTGGAGATCGACGGCCATTGATACAGGCTCTTACGAAAGCCGTTGAACCATTGCGTCGTAATAATCGGCTTCGAGCCGCAAGTTGCCGGACCGGGAATTGCCCAATTGCATCGTGAGCAATCGCAGCTTGCGCATCGCCACGGATCGCTCTTCACCGTCATCCAGCGACTGGATCAGGCGCTCGAGCGCGCCGATTTCCTTGAGGGTTTGCACTTCCGGCGGGACGAAACCGGCGTTTTTCAGGATACGGTAGGCCATGCGCAATTCCTCGGGGACGAGCAGATCATCGCCGAGATCGAGCGGCTGCCCGGCGCCGGGCAGATCATCGAAATCGCCGCGCAGGGCGGCTTCACGGATGCGCTGCTCGGCGATGGCGTCGATCATGGTCGGACCGGGGTCTTGAGCGAATCCGTCAGGTGCGGCTTGAGTGTTTGCAGCATCTGCGCAAACACCTTGGGGTTGGCGGCAACGATATTGCCGGTTTCCAGCCAGGATTCGTTACCCTCGAAATCGCCGACCAGACCGCCGGCCTCATGCACCAGCAGGCCACCGGCAGCGATATCCCACTGCGACAGGCCGATCTCCCAGAAACCGTCGTACCAGCCGGCGGCAACGTAAGCCAGGTCAAGCGCGGCGGAACCGGGGCGGCGCAGGCCGGAAGTCTTCTTGATCATGTCCTTGAGCATGCCCATATAGGTGTCCAGATGCGCGAAATCGCGGAACGGGAAACCGGTGCCGATGATGGATTCCTGCAGCTTGGGACGGTTGCTGACGCGGATGCGGCGGTCGTTGAGGAAAGCGCCGCGACCACGGGTCGCAGTGAACAGGTCGTTGCGGTTGGGGTCGTAGACCACCGCCTGGGTGATCTGGTCGCGCTGCTTGAGCGCGATGGAAATGCAGTACTGCGGAAAGCCGTGCAGGAAATTGGTGGTGCCATCGAGCGGGTCGATGATCCAGACGTTTTCCGGGTCGTCACCTTGCACCCCACCCTCTTCACCGAGGAAGGAATGGGTCGGATAAGCGTCGCGCAGCGTGTCGATGATGGCGGCCTCGGCAGCATGATCGACTTCGCTGACATAATCGTTGTAAGTCTTGCTGCGCACCGTAAGCGAGCCGATGTCCTGGGAGGCTCGCGTGATGATGTAGCTGGCATTGCGCGCGGCTTTCACCGCGATGTTGAGCATGGGATGCATGGTGGGCTTTCGGTCTTGTTTCCCCAAAGGGAAACTTTAAAGAACTGTTAAAATCAGTATTTTAACGTTTTGCTGCCCATGAATAAACCCACATCGCTCGACAATGTCCGCATCGTGCTCTGCCAGACCAGCCATCCCGGCAATATCGGCGCGGCGGCGCGGGCCATGAAAACGATGGGGCTGAGCCAGCTGATGCTGGTTCGCCCCAAGAAATTCCCGCATGCCGAGGCCGAAGCCATGGCCTCCGGCGCCACCGATGTGCTTGACCGGGCCGTAGTCTGCGACTCGCTGCAACAGGCGCTGACCGGGTGCAGTCTGGTGGTGGGCCTGAGCGCCCGCAAGCGCGAACTCTCGCACGAACTGGTCACGGCACGCGAGGCCGCATCCCAGGTCGTGCAGGTTGCGGCCAGCCAGCCGGTCGCACTGGTGTTCGGCACCGAAATGAGCGGGCTTTCCAACGCCGAGCTGATCCAGTGCCAGCAACTGGCGATGATTCCCGCGAACCCCGAGTATTCATCCCTCAACCTGGCATCGGCGGTGCAAGTGCTGTCGTACGAATTACGCCAGGCGGCTCTGGCGCCGGTTCTGCAAGACAATGCGACCTTTCCGCTGGCCGGCCACGACGAGGTGGAAGGTTTTTTTGCACACCTGGAAGAAACCCTCGTCCGCATCGGCTTTCTCGACCCCCTCAGCCCCAAACGCCTGATGCCAAGGCTACGCAGATTGTTTGCACGGGCACGGCTGGAGAAAGAGGAAGTCAACATCCTGCGCGGGATACTCAAGCACATGCAAACACCCAGGTAACAGGCGCCGCGTTTTTATGGCAAAATAACCATCTGTTTCAGTCAAGATTTCAACCATGTTCAATCATCTTCGCGAAGACATATCCGTCGTATTCGAACGCGACCCCGCGGCACGCACGACCTGGGAAGTGCTCACAACCTACCCCGGCGTCCACGCGCTGATCATGCACCGCCTCTCGCACTGGCTGTGGAGCCTGCGCCTGCGCTGGCTGGCACGCTTCACTTCGCACATCGCCCGTTTTCTGACCGGCATCGAAATCCACCCCGGTGCCAGCATCGGCCGGCGCGTATTCATCGATCACGGCATGGGCGTGGTCGTCGGCGAGACCGCGGTGATCGGCGACGACTGCACCCTGTACCACGGCGTCACGCTGGGCGGCACCTCATGGAAAAAGGGCAAGCGCCACCCAACGCTGGAGAACGGCGTAGTCATTGGTGCCGGCGCCAAGGTACTGGGCCCGATCACCGTTGGCGCCGAAGCCAAAATCGGCTCCAACGCGGTGGTCGTCAAAGATGTCCCCGCCGGCGCCACGGCTGTCGGCATTCCAGCGCGCATCCTGGATCAGGAAAAAGCCAAGCAGCGCGACGACATGGCGCAGAAAATGGGTTTCTCGGCTTATGCGGTCAGTGACGACAGCAATGACCCCGTAACCAAGGCCATTCATGCCCTGCTTGACCATGCAGCGCAACAGGACCGCAAGCTGCAGGAAGTCATGCAACAACTGGAAAAACTTGGTGCCGAAGTGGAAACCGACGCCGAAGTCGGCAACGCTTTTGATGTGAACTATCTCAACAAAATAGTTGACTAAAAGATTAGGGTATTATACATTTCATGCCTGTCGTATTCCTGAATTTCAAGGGGTTATCAAAATGCGTTTGACCACCAAAGGCCGCTTCGCCGTCACCGCCATGCTCGACCTGGCACTAAGCGAAGTCGACCGTCCCGTAACGCTGGCGGGTATCAGCGAAAGGCAGGAAATTTCCCTGTCCTACCTTGAGCAGCTGTTCAGCAGGCTGCGCCGCAACGGCTTGGTCAAAAGCGTACGCGGCCCTGGCGGCGGCTACCGCATCGCCAAGAAACTCGACGAAATTTCCATTTCCGACATCATTACCGCAGTGGACGAGCAGATCGATGCCACCCAGTGCGGCGGCAACGAAGACTGCCACGGCGATCGCCGTTGCATGACGCACGAGTTATGGACCAGCCTGAATTTCAAGATTCTCGAATACCTCTCGGGCGTCAGCCTGGCGGAACTCGTGGCCTCGCAGCGTGAAGGCAAGAAGATCGTCATTGCTGAGCCCAAGCGCCGCGAGCGCGAGCTGCAACCGGTTGCTGCCTGAGTTTTCAGGTTAAGTTCAAGTCGCCATGAGCGCACCTGTCTATTTCGACCACAATGCCACCACTGCGCTGGATGCACGCGTACTGGAGGTCATGCTGCCTTACTTGCGCCACCAGCAGGGCAATCCGACCAGCCGCCACAGCTATGGGCGATCGGCAAGGCAAGCGGTAGAGCACGCACGGGAGCAGGTTGCCGCAGCAGTGGGCGCACACCCTTCACAGGTAACGTTCACCAGCGGCGGAACAGAGGCCGACAACATGGCGATCAAGGGCATCGCCGCGACGCACACGCCCTCGCAAATTGCCGTGAGCGCGATCGAACATCCGGCCGTGCTCAAACCGGCGCAGTCGCTATTGGGGCGCGGCTGGAAATTGACAAAAATCGGCGCGAATACCGATGGCAGAGTTGATCAGGATCATCTGGCACAAGCATTGCAACACAAAACGCCGCTGGTTTCGGTAATGGCCGCCAACAACGAAACCGGTGTGCTGCAGGAGCTCGCCCAAATCGTTGAACTGGCAAAACGCCACGGCAGCCTGGTGCACACGGACGCAGTGCAGGCGCTGGGCAAGATTCCGCTGGATTTCAACGCGCTCGGCGTCAACGCCATGAGTGTATCCGCCCACAAGATCAATGGCCCACAGGGTGCCGGGGCACTGATCCTGGACAAGCGGGTGGACATCCAGCCGCTGATGGATGGCGACGGGCAGGAAAAAGGCCTGCGTAGCGGTACCGAGAACATCGCCGCAATCGTCGGCTTTGGTCTCGCGTGTGAACTGGCAACG
>DAIDAS010000076.1 GCA_027310505.1 bacterium | reverse complement strand
AGCGCATGCATATGCAGCGCCTGTGGGGTGACCAGTCCGTAGATTACGCATACGACAAACGTGACTGCGCTCCACAGCCCTAATGCCCAGGAAATGAGTTTTATGTTCAGCATGATTTTCTCTCCTCAGTGGTGATGACCTTGTTGCCGATCCTTGCCGGACTCTTCTCTCTCTGTTGGGCCTTGATCACCCCCGCCACAACAACCGCCATGTCCACCGTGACCGCCATGGCCGAACAGATGCATCCCGATGAATACCGCGAATACCAGCACCCATATCCAGTTCTGTGATAACCAGTCCATATCCGTCTCCTCATATGCATTGCTGCTATGCAGCACAACTGGCTCTAACAATGCAGCCTTGCGTTTTTCCTATTCCTCGATTGATCCCCATTACAGTCGCCTCATTCGACTGAAAACACCTTGGGTGCCGCCCCATCCTTGGGGACGCTGTACACAGTCAGGGTGCCTTTCTGCATCTCGCCCATGCCAGGCGAATTCAGAGGCATGCCGGGTACGCTGATGCCTGCGATGGCGGGCTTCTCCTTGAGCAGCTTGTGGATGGCGCCCACCGGCACATGGCCCTCGACCACGTAACCGTCGACCAGCGCGGTATGGCAGCTTGCAACGCGGCTCACGCCGTAGCGCTTCTTGATGCCGTCCATGTCACCGCTGTCGATGGCCGAAACCTGGAAGCCGTTGCTTTTCAGGTATTCGACGTACTTTTTGCAGCAGCCGCAGGTCGGGCTCTTGTATACCGTCACCGATGGTCCGGCCGACGCGATGGCCGGGTGCAGCGCCAGCACAACGGCGCAGAGACGGATCCATAATTTCATGATGTGCTCCTCCTAATGTTCATGCCAGTCAGTGGAGTGTTCATATTTCTCGTCACCGGCATGGCTATGAGTTGAGTCTTTGTCATGATCGGCATCGTCATGCACATGCACGTGACCAGTTTCGACCGCCGGCAGTGCCATCACGCCCAATCCGTGACGGTACACCAGTTCGCCTCCATGCCATGCTGTCACGGCTACCATGCTCCACGCTCCGATTACAGCGGCTGTGAACCACCACAAAGGCACTGTGTCCACCTTGCTGCGCCAAGCATCCCAGCCCGCAAGAGCAATCAGTACAGCCAAGGTGGCAAGCGCCCAGCCACGGTGAACTAGCATGGCGACATGGCCTGATTCATCATGGTTAACGCTATTGAATGCGACCCAACCAAACACAACAGCAAACACTGCTGACAGTGCGCCAAGCCACAGCATGGAATGCGCAATGGTTGCGCAATGGTGTGCATACGGCTTGCGTCGGGCTGCCAGGGCAATAACATGGAACAGTGCTGACAGGGAAATCAGCGCGATTGGGAAATGCACCACCAACGGGTGTAGATTTGGAATGATTTCAGGCATCACTGCCTCCTTTCGGTGTGTCAAATCGTTGGTGCTCTTCATGGAGTTTGCGCACCAGTGGGGCATCAAAAAGTTGTGTATGCTCGTTTAGCAACGAATCTGCCCTCTCATGAAAAACCCGGAGTGCCATAACTGTTTGGCCTTGGGAATTCAGGGTTTTCATGTCTTGCAGCAACCCTTCTAGCTCCCTCAGTATTTGCAGATGGGCTTTTTTGTGTGACTTCAGCTCCAATTCGAATTCAGGTATCTCCCGGATTTCATCTATGAGGGCATCTTCGTTTTCGAAATGCTCAATCACCAATTCAAGAAAGTCGAGAGCGTACGAAGGGAAAAGCCCTTGGCAGGAAGCCTGTCTTTCGCGGTTGCAATCCTGGCATTGATGATTGCTTTCAAAATAATACCCACACATATCACGCATGTCTTTCAGTAAAATGACCAAGCGCACATGCTCATCCTCGATCGAACGTAGGCCGACCTCAGGAGGCGAGTTTGCGAGATGATCATGACCTTTCATGTCACATGCCCTGTTTTGACCAAGTTGACGAAGCGAATCGTCGCGTCTGTGCCGCCAGAAGATGTGCTACCAGCGAGCGCTGAAACAGTGACTAAAATTGCCGCAATCTTCCTCAAATGATTTTTCATGTTTTGAGATTCCTGTTGGGCAACAGTTAGACATTGCCATGCTCCACGTCACTTAAATTTCCTGCCTTCAAACAATCAGCATTAGGCGAGCTCCAGAATAGAATCGGCAGTTCACCTATTGTGTTTTCTACCTCCTGCTGCCCCTTACCGAGAGGTCGACAGCAGCTTCGTGGTGAAGTCGAGCCAATTCCTGATTTTCATCAGCAGCCTGTTGGTACAGTTTTGCCAGGCTATTGCAGTGGCCTGACATAGCGGCAGGGTTTCCCTTGGTGTCTGCATTCCTGTAGGTGACTGCCAGATTCTGGTGCAGTTTTGTGGTTGCCCTGTCCGCCGCAGCCTGCTGCTCGTACTCTGCAGCAATCATTTCATGCTCTTCAGGGGTAAGATACTTACCTAATTGAAATAACAATTTTTGCGTATATTTTCTTGCCAAGCACTTAACCAGTAGCTGACAGCAACATTACATATTCGTAATCTTCACCTCCAAGGCTATATGCATTGCAAAATGAGGATGCGCAAAAGCCTATGGATCCTACATGAAAATTCTCATCATCGAAGACGAGCAAAAAACTGGCGATTATCTCAAGCAAGGACTATCGGAGGCAGGCTTCGTTGCTGATCTCGCACGTGATGGCATCGATGGATTGCACTTGGCCATGACTGAAGACTACGACTTGGTTATATTGGATGTGATGCTGCCCAGCATTGACGGATGGCAGGTTCTCAAAGGCATTCGCCAGATCGGCAAGCAAATGCCAGCGCTGTTCCTCACTGCTCGTGACCAGATCGAGGACCGGGTAAAAGGTCTGGAACTCGGCGCTGACGACTACCTCATTAAACCATTCGCATTCTCGGAACTGCTAGCACGCGTCAGGACATTGCTGAAGCGCGGCAAGACAAAGGAATCAGAGACACTACAGGCCGCCGACTTGGAACTGGATCTGCTACGGCGCCGGGTCATCCGCGCAGGCAAGCGCATTGATTTAACATCCAAGGAATTTGCGCTGCTCGAACTGTTACTGCGGCGACAAGGGGAGGTATTGCCTCGCTCGTTAATCGCCTCCCAAGTCTGGGACATGAATTTCGATAGCGACTCCAATGTAATCGAAGTTGCAGTGCGACGCCTACGTGCCAAGGTCGACGATGAGTTCGAGCCCAAACTTATTCGCACCGTCAGGGGCATGGGCTACGTGCTGGAAGTTTCCGAAACATGATGCGCCCACAGTCGATAACTTTTCGCCTTACGCTGCTCTTCTCGACAGCATCCACAGTGGTTTTGCTTGTGATGGGTATGCTCGTTGGGTCATTAGCTCAGTCACATTTTGAGGAAATAGACCGAACTGTGCTTGATGGCAAGCTGAAACTGGTTCGTCATGCTGTGGCCAATGTTCATACAACTGCCGACTTGGCGATTTTGCCTCAACGTCTTAGCGATGCCCTTGTGGGACACCCCAATCTCTCAGTCGCAGTAATGGGGCCTGACCACCGGGTTATTTTTACTACGCCAGGAGCAACATTTGCTGAGTATCTGCTCAAGAATCCTGCTCCGGAAGCATCGAGGGATCATTCGGAGCTGACGGTGTGGACGCAGGGTCATGAAACGTACCGAGGCATCACCGCTAGTGCTCAGGCTGGCATGCCTGAAAAAGTGTCTATTTTGGTTGCTCTTGCCATCAACATCGAGCACCATCAATCATTTATGGTAGCCTTCCAACGCAATCTCTGGTTCGCCATCGCGGTTGGCATAGGACTGACAGTGCTTCTGGGCTGGATTGCTGCACGTCGCGGTTTAGCGCCAGTGATGCAGATGGCGAAAGTAACCCAGGGCATCTCCGTGAGTCATCTCGGTGACCGGATTTCACCGGAATCCGTGCCGCGCGAGCTTACCGATCTTGCAACAGCATTCAATGACATGCTGTTGCGGTTGGAGGACTCGTTCACACGTCTTTCCGAGTTTTCGTCCAATTTGGCGCACGAACTACGAACTCCCATCAGCAATCTCATGACGCAGACTCAGGTAGCGATTTCCAAGGAACGTTCAGCTGGCGACTATCGAGAAGTACTGTATTCCAATCTCGAGGAATATGAACGGCTGGCCCGCATGATCTCGGACATGCTATTCTTGGCCAAGGCTGACAATGGGCTGATCATGCCTAGCACTGAATCCGTGGATCTTGCGCATGAAGTGCAAGAACTCTTTACTTTTTATGATGCAGTGGCAGAAGAAAAAGGCATCAAGCTTATTCTTAAGGGCGAGGCCAGAATCGAAGGCAACAGATTGATGTTACGTCGGGCACTCAGTAATCTCCTTTCCAATGCAATCCGGCATTCGCCCGAAAATGACAATGTAAGGATAATAATTGGGTCTGCTCCGCATCTGCATACCAGGGGAGTAACTCTTATTGTTGAAAACGCGGGCGAAACGATTGCGCCTGGACACCTCCTGCGAATCTTTGACCGCTTTTACCATATTGATCCTTCGCGTCAAAAATCCAGTGATGGCGCAGGCCTCGGGTTGGCTATTACAAAGTCTATTATCGAGGCGCATAAAGGCTGCATTCAGGCTTTTTCTGCTGAAGGTAAGACAAAATTTAAAATAACTTTACCAGCTTAAAAAGGGTTTCCGGATTTTACTGTGGGTGGAGCCTATGACGTTACATGTCTGATATTGGTTATCACCTAGTAACAGCTGAGCTTTTTAAGCAAAAATAGGATTCGTACCTTAAATGGCTGTTGCCGCTACTGCTGGCGATGACTTTCATCGTCAGCCAGCAGCGCGTGCTGACGCATCCCATCTCCCATATCGAGGATGAACAGAGTCAGACTCATCATGACAGCAAGCAATCCACGCACAGCAACTTCTGTGGTGAATGCGCTTCTCTGGTCAATTTGTCCGGTGCTTTGCCCAGCATTTTCCTTCCCCAGGTGCTTGTCGCACCGGAGCATGTCCTCGTTGTCACCCTACTTGTCTGGGCAGCTGCACTCTTTAACCTTCACTATTCCGCACGCGCACCTCCTTCTGACTCCCAATAGCACTCCCTGATCGGCTTTAGAACTCAGAACCTCCGCTCCGAGCGGCGGACAGCATTTTTTGGAGTACATCATGCGCTACGCATACTTACGTGCAGTATTGGCTGCTATCAGCGGCGTTCTCGTTTTATGCCCTATCGTCACCGCCTATGCAGACACAACCCAGGATAACGTGACCGGCACCTTGAATGCCGGCACCGTCGCTGCCCAGAACGAGATTGAATTGGTGCCTATCGATGTAACAGCCGAGCGGTTCAGCAAAATCCGCAACAGCCTTTCCCCCGATACGGGAGGAAGCGTGTATCACTTTAACAAGAGCGACATCAACACCATGCCCGAAGGCGACAACACCTCGTTCAACCAGGTGCTGCTGCGCGCTCCTGGCGTGGCAAATGACTCTTTTGGTCAGTTACATGTGCGGGGCGACCATGGAAATCTGCAATATCGCATCAACGGCGTGATTCTCCCCGAGGGCATTACCGGATTCGGACAGGCACTGGACACACGTTTTGCGGAACGGATCGACTTGCTGACTGGAGCATTGCCGGCACAATTCGGTTATCGTACCGCTGGGGTGATTGATATCGAAACCAAGACCAATTTCGAGAAAGGTAGGCGGGTCGGCGTTTATGCCGGTAGCCATGGCACGTTCAATCCCAGCTTTGAACTGGAGAGTTCCTCGGGCGATCTCAACTATTTCGCTACCGGATCTTATCTTTCCAACGATCTCGGCATCGAGAATCCCACATCCTCTCACAATGCCATTCACGATCGTACCCAGCAGTACAAGGGGTTCGGCTATTTGTCCTATCTACTGAACCCCACCACCCAATTGGTGGCGATGTTTGGCGCATATGAGGGAAAGTTTCACATCCCGAACAATCCTGGTCAGGCACCTGTTCCAGATTATCTGGCGGCCACCGGGCTGACGGGTTTCGATTCGTCCTCGTTGAATGAACGCCAGCACGAGACGAATCAATACGGTATCCTTGCGCTGCAAAGCTCAATCGGCACTGATGTAGATTACCAAGTGTCAGCATTCACGCGCTATACCAACGTGCATTTCGTTCCTGATCCGTTAGGCGATCTAGTATTCAACGGGGTGGCATCCAACGTGCTCCGCAGCAGTTTCAGTAATGGCCTGCAAGCGGACGGCAGCTATCGCTGGGGAGATCGTCACACCCTGCGCGCGGGGCTTTTTGTCAGTGTCGAAAATGTCCGCAGCGACAATACATCCACGGTGTTCCCGACCACAGGTGGCGTCGTTTCCGGTTCTGCCGTTTCAATCACAGACAATAGCGAGAAGAACGGCAATACCCTGCTGGGGCTTTATTTGCAGGACGAGTGGAAGGCGACAGACAAGCTGACCTTGAATTACGGGCTGCGCGCGGACCAGATGGATGCCTTCGTAAAGGCAAGCCAACTGAGCCCGCGCCTGGGCATGGTGTACAAGCTCACGCCGCAGACGACGTGGCACATGGCTTATGCGCGTTATTTCACGCCGCCGCCCACGGAGCTAGTCAGCAACCAGACCCTGGGTTTGTTCGCCAATAGCACTAATGCGCCCTCGACCAACCAGAATGATGGAGTGCGCCCAGAGCGGTCGCATTATTTCGATTTCGGCATCGATCAGCAGTTCTCCCCGTCTTTCAGTGTTGGCGTGGACGCGTTCTATAAGCAGATCCGCGACCTGATCGACGAAGGGCAGTTCGGGCAGGCCTTGATCTTTACACCGTTCAATTACGCCCAGGGCAGGATTTATGGTGTGGAGCTTACGGCGAGCTACAAGCATGACAACTTGTCCATCTATGCCAATATTGCGCGTACCACCAGCCTAGCGAAAGACGTGAGTTCGGCACAGTTCAATTTCGCGCAGGACGAGCGGGATTACATCGCCAGTCACTGGGTGCATACGGACCACGATCAGAAGTACACCGCATCGGCTGGCGTTTCCTATCTGTGGAGGGGCAATCAGCTGAGTACGGATGCAATATTCGGTAGCGGCCAGCGGCGCGGGTTCGCCAATACGGATCACATGCCCGCGTATGCGCAGGTCAATCTCGGCGTATCACGTAAGTTCGACACGATGGCGCTGGGTAAATTGGAAGGCAGGCTGGCAGTGATCAATGTGTTCGACAAGGTCTACGAACTGAGAGACGGTTCCGGTATCGGGGTCGGTGCGCCGCAATTCGGGCCGCGCCGTGGACTGTATGTGGGAGTGAGCAAATCCTTCTAGCTATACCACCATAAAGCACTGCTGGGTACACACAATGTACCTAGCCGGAATGGGTTACTGAGTCCGTCGATGAGCAGGCTTCTCAAAATGTCCGTAAAGATGCCGCACGCAATCATGCGGCATGAAGAAGATGATGATGGAACTTAAAATCGTTGGCAAAAGTGGGAAAATTCACGTTGGTAAGGCCATGGCGTCAAATGCGCCAGCATTGTGACATGGTTCGCAATATGAAGGGTGGCTGATAGCGTATCAGGGCAATAGGGAAATGCACCGCCAAAGGATGCAGATTGGGAATGATTTCAGGCATGCCGGCCACCTTTTATTGACTTTCCTTACTAATCTCTGAAACTATTTAGACGCTTCCGCTGCCTCGCGATGCATCCTCGCCAACTCCAGATTCTCCTCAGCAGCCTGTTCGTATAATTTCGCAAGATTCTTGCAATGGGCGAACATGGCTCCTGGCGTACCTTTGGGACCGGCATTTACATAAGTGACGGCCAAATTCTTATGCAACTTTGCAGTAGCTTGGTCTGTTGCGGCTTGTTTCTCATATTCAGCTGCAATTTTTTGATGATCTTCATAGGTGTGTGCGGTTTGAATACGTTGCTCAATCCCTGCCGGTTTGGCGGGACTCTGCGAGGCGCACCCTCCGACAGTAATTGCCATGGCCAGCGCAGCTATCATCCATTTCGTTTGCTTATTCATGATTTGCTCCTTTTAAGGTTGAGTTGAATATCACCGATGCGCTCGGCGTAGCCTGAATTCCTTGACCAGTGCGTAGATGGCCGGGATGACGATCAGCGTCAGGATGGTGGAAGACACCATGCCGCCCACCATGGGCGCGGCGATGCGCCGCATTACTTCCGAACCGGTGCCGCTGCTCCACATGATGGGTAGCAGTCCCGCCATGATGGCGACTACAGTCATCATCTTGGGGCGCACCCGTTCGACCGCGCCTTCCATAACGGCTGCATAGAGGTCGGCTACTGCAAACGGTTTGCTTTCTGCATCGCGTTTGGCCTTGAGTTCCTGATAGGCGTGATCCAGATAGATCAGCATAATGACGCCAGTTTCGGCAGCAACTCCGGCCAGGGCGATGAAGCCGACCGCCACGGCAACGCTCATGTTGTAGCCTAGCCAATACATCAGCCAGACGCCCCCTACCAGCGAGAATGGCACGGACAGCATGACGATCAGCGTCTCGGTCAGGCGGCGGAAGTTGAGGTAAAGCAGCACGAAGATGATCAGCAACGTCAGCGGCACCACAATCTTGAGCTTTTCCTTCGCCCGTTCCATGTATTCGAACTGGCCACTCCACGTGGCATAG
>DAIDAS010000322.1 GCA_027310505.1 bacterium | reverse complement strand
GCTGGAAACCGTACACAGCCACGCCGCGATCCTGGTGCTGCGGTTGGGGAAGGTGCCGTTCATCGACGCCACCGGACTGCAGACCTTATGGGATCTGCGCGATGCCTGCATGCGCAAGAAAACGAGGCTGGTGTTATGCGGCGCCCGGCCAAACGTGCTGGAAAAACTCAGGCGGTCTGGACTGGAAGGCCAACTCGGAAAAGACAATGTCCTTGGCCGGATTCAGGAGCTGAAATAGGCTGTTAACGCGCCACCAGCCGCCACAGCGAGGTGATTTCCGCCGCGCGTGCCGCATGCAGCGGGTCGGTGGGGTCGGATGCCTTGGGGTGCTGCGGACGCACATCCTGCCTGCCTGCCACCTTCAGCCCGGCCTGGTCGATAGCCGCAAGCAGTTCATCCCGCGTGCGCAAGCCCAGATGCTCGGCAAAGTCAGACAGGATCAGCCAACCCTCTCCGTCCGGCGTCAGGTGCGCAGCCAGTCCGCCGAGAAATCCCCGCAGCATGCGACTTTCCGGGTCATATACGGCGAACTCCAGCGGTGAACTCGGTCGCGCAGGCAGCCAGGGCGGGTTGCAGACGATCAGCGGCGCACGGCCTTCCGGGAAAAGATCGGCCTGTATGACATCCACTTGCCCGTTCAACCCAAGCCGGGCGATATTCTCCCGTGCACAAGCCAGCGCGCGGGCATCCTGGTCGGTCGCCACCACGCGCGCCACGCCGCGGCGAGCCAGTACGGCCGCCAGCACGCCGGTGCCGGTTCCAACGTCGAAAGCCAGCTCCAGCGAGGGCAGCGGCGCCTCTGCGACCAGCGCCACATATTCGCCGCGAATCGGGGAAAACACCCCGTAGTACGGATGAATCCGGTCACCCAGCGCCGGAATCGGCACGCCCTTCTTGCGCCATTCGTGGGCGCCGACCAGCCCCAGCAGTTCGCGCAGCGAAACGATGGAAGGCTGGCTCGCAGGGCCATACGCTTCGACACAGGCCTGCTGCACGTCAGGCGCGCGGCGCAACGGCACACGGTAATCGCTCTCCAGCGGCAACAGCAGCATGCCCAGTATGCGGGCACGCTGGGCCTGGCTCTGGCGATGCAGGTGAAAGGCCTCCGTAACCGACGCTGGCGGATTGGGCTCCTTGCGCCGCGGCTTTCGTTCCAGGCGCCGCGACAAGGCCTGCAGCAATTGACGAGCGTTGTGAAAATCGCCGCGCCACAGCATCGCCGTGCCCTCACAGGCCAGACGATAAGCTGCATCGGCACTGAGGCTGTCATCCGCGATCACCACCCGCCTGTGTGGCGCCACTCCGCCCTCGGAACGCCACAGGGCAGTCTTGTGCTCACCAGACTCTTCCCAGCTGATGACCGGAAGATCGCTCACAGGGAGGCCTTCCGCTGGCAGCAGCAGTCTGCGCCCAACCCGGTGACGCATTGCCATTCCAGCTCAGGCACCTCGGTACGCCTGGCGAACCAGCGCCGCACCAGATAGCCGCGCGTCAGCGAAATCGCGGTAAACCATACCCCGATCAGCAGGTTGTCCTGAAGCTGGATATGAATGTTGAACATGGGAAACACGACCATCTGGCTGGCAACCGCCACCACATAGCCGATCACGGTATTGGTCATGCTTTCAAGCATGCTGTGCATTTTGCTCTGCATAAAAACTCCTTATTCAATCCGCGCAGCATGCTGCCAACGGCTGCTGCACCAGGCGCGTTGCTGGTTTGCATCGAGAAACGTCCAGGCGACGAAGCGGCTCTTCTTTTGCCCTTGCGCCATGTCCATGGTTTTGACTTGCAGCGCTCTCGCCTTCTTCAATGCGCGATAGACCCCAGGCAGGTTGGCAGCCTTCGAGACCAGCGTGGTGAACCAGAAACATTGCGTCGCGAACTGCACGCTCTCGTCGATCATGCGGCTGACGAAGACCTCCTCGCCGCCCGCACAGTAAAGCTCGGCCCCCTGCCCGCCAAAGTTGAGCACCGGTGCCCGCCCCTGTATGCCGCCCTTGCCGAGGTTCTGCCATTTTCGCCGGGAGCCCGCACTGGCATCCTCTTTCGAGGCGTGAAACGGCGGATTGCACAGGGTGAGGTCAAAAGTCTCACCCGCTCTCACAATCCCTTTAAAAACTGCCGAGGCAAAAGGTTGCAGGCGCAGCTCGATTGCTTCAGCCAATCCTTCATTGGCATCCAGAATACGCTGTGCGTTGGCAATGGCAACAGGGTCAATATCCGCGCCCACGAAACGCCAGCCGTACTCGCGATGGCCGATCAGCGGATAAACGACATTCGCGCCGACGCCGACATCGAGCACCCGGACATGCTCTCCGCGCGGGATCACGCCACCATTGCTGACGGCCAGCAAATCGGCGAGATGATGCAAATAGTCGGCGCGCCCAGGGATAGGCGGACAAAGATACTGTGCCGGGATGTCCCAGTCAGTAATATCGTAGTGCCGCTTCAGCAAGGCCCGGTTGAGGGCTTTGACGGCCTGCATGTCGGAAAAATCGATGGAGACGTTGCTGAATTCGTTCACCTTCACGAATCGGGCCAGTTCCGGGCTGGCCTGGATCAGCTGATCGAAGTCGTACCGGAGCCGATGCCTGTTGCGCGGATGCAATCCAGCCTTTTCAGAGGAGGCGGATGTATCAGGCCTGGTCATGCAAGCCCTCCTGCCGCTGCCGGCCCAGAATAACGGCCGCCCACAGCAAGGCCGCGATAGCCACGCCAGCCCCCAGCGCATGCGCCACCGCTCCCCAATGCTGCGCGTTGGAAATCTGGCCGAACGTGCCCAGCAGGTAAACCCAGTCGTGCGGGCCATCCTCGCCGGTAGAACCGCCCAGCAAGACAAGTTGCGGATGCAGGGCATCGTAGATGTAAGGCGACAGGTCGAGCAGGCTGACGCTGGCCCACCACAGGCCAAGCGCGGCAGCGAAATTGTCGCGGTTCCTGATCACGAAGGCGACGGCGATCGCCAACGGCAATGCCAGTTGAAACAGGCTGCCGCCGAGGATGGTCATGAATTCGCCGAACGGCATGAGGAACACATGCCCGGCCTCGTGGATAGGCAGCAGGATGTTGTGCATGAACGATTCGAAAATCTCGCCATCGCGATAATCATCGCGGATCAGGCTCCAGTTCCAGAATGCGAGCAGTGCCAGCGCCACACAGCGACCGTAGAAAGAAGCGGCGTCAAGCTCTGGCTTCGGTTCCAGCAGCCGCAGCAGCAGACTTTCGCCGGGCTCTTCCGAGACATTCAGTTCCTGCGGTTGCTGCGCCTCAGCCCATTTGAAGAAATAAATGCCGCAGGCAGGACACTGCGCACTGGCCGGCATGGCCTGCGACAACGTATGCCCGCATTTCGGGCATTGCCGGAAAGTTTGTTGCATCGACCTTCAGCGCCGTCCGCCGCCCAGGATCGACCCCAGAACGCCGCGGATGATCTGGCGGCCGAGTTCGGAGCCGATGGTGCGTGCGGCGCTCTTGGCTACTGTTTCCAGCATGCCCTGCCGCGCACGGCCTCCGCGCGGACCGGTTTCACCGCCAAGTATGCCACCCCAGTCGAAACCGCGGCCATCTCCCGCCGGTGCCTGTTCCACAGACTGGGCTGCACGGCCCTTGAG
>DAIDAS010000305.1 GCA_027310505.1 bacterium | reverse complement strand
TAGTCACGTTATATCCAGTGATGGACACCCGTACGTTGACCGGTGCAACGCCATTCACACAACCTTGATTCCCATAACTGGCGTTCAAACATTCCACCGACACGTTCCCATTAGCCAGTGCGGGCGACACCCCGGCGCTGTTGGCGGCAGCAACGACCAGGCTTTGGACATCAGCGCTCGCGCTGGCAATGCCACTCTTATCAGCCATGGATATCAGACGCGCCCCATCGCGCGTCGCCTTGGTCAATGCGTCGTAGTACCAGAACACCCGTCCAAATTCGATAATTGCACCCACGATCATCAGCAGAAGAACGATAAGTAATGCAAACTCGATGGCAGCCACGCCACGCTCGCTTTTCATCAATGGTTGGGGTCTATTCATGCCTTGGCGCCTCAATGAAACAAGCGGATATCAGTAATTAATTCAGAGTCTGGAACAAGGCCTGCAAACTCGCCGGGAACCCAAGCCGAATTATTTGCCGCCGACTCCATGAAGAACTTCCCCACCCCGAGCACAGTCAGTGGCTGGCAACTACCGCCAGCCCCTGGACATTGAACAATCAGCATATTCAGGACACGGCGAGGCTGAACCGACCCGGTGGTTGAATGCGAGGGAGCCTGAAAGTAAGTACTGTTCCCGGTATTGGCCAGTCCATACTTATACGGGGAAGGCTGCACATAGGCAGGACTACTGAGTCCAGATGGATAAAGCGCAGCCCAATCCGCCGTGGTAAAACTGCCGGAAATTCTCACTGGTTGCGTATATGCCCAGAGCACGCCGTAATTGTCGCTACAATCATTTCCACATCCACCCTGATTTTCCTTTTTATTCACCAGCGTAGCGGGAAGAGGCTGTCTCACGCCACCTCCTGCAGGAGAAGCTCCCGCCAACCAATCAGCCAATCCGAAAATTGATGCCTGATCCACCGGAGGTGAAGTAGATGTCATCCAATTGGCCGCAATCGTCGGGGTGTACTGCTTGATATTGACATCTGGTGCGCACACGGTGCTATCAAGGGATGAATCCAATGGCGGTCCATATTGATCGAAGCGTGTATTGAGCGCAGAAATGGATTTTCCACTTGCCACTCCAGTATTGGTGTAAACAGTGCTTCCAGTAGTAGCCATCAATGTACTTTTTCCAGTACACAGAAAAGAGGATGAATTCGCATTCGCATCATTTGGGTTGCACCCTGTCACCGGTGTGGCAGTGGGGTGAATATAAAGTTGGGTGCCAGCAGCCAGGCCACTTAAATGATTATTGATATCTTGGAAGTTATAGCTGACTCCCTGCATATACCCAAGCTCAACCTTATACTGATCATTGGCGCCCGCCCCATATGTCACCCAAGCTTCACGGGCCGTCCTCAACGCACACACACCCATTGGCGTGATGGGCGTCATAAAACGCCCCGCCACCGCCACACCATTGGTTGTGGTTGTAGAGAAATTCCCTCCTGAGATTAAACTCAACACAGGCGCAAACCACGTAGCCAGGGATCGTCCTCCTGTATCAACCTTGATAAAAGTCAGACCAGCCGGGGCCGCCTGCGCTTGAGCAACGCTCAGCCAATTCCCGGCAGTGGCGTTCGGGTTATTACTGAACATGATATTGGCCGAGGTCAGCACGACAGCCTCTTGTCCAAGATCATGCAGATAAGTATTCTGCCCGGCAGTCTCGGTTGCATCGGCCACAGCGTTGTTGATGCCATCAAGGGTTTCATCCAGTTTTCTTGCCCCGCTCAGGGCCGCAGCATCAGCGGCGTTCTGCAGCCCAGTCTTGGCAAGATACAGGTGCCCCAAATCCACCACCAATGCCAGCATGCCAACCAGAATAACCAGAGATAGCGCGACCAAGATCGCAACCGCTCCTTGTTGATTCTTCCTGAATGTTGACATGCTGGTTACCTCCTGTTGCTGCTAATTGGCACAAACGCTGCTAATTTAGCGCGCGCCTCCACCTGCTCCACTACCACTTGACCCAGAACCACCCGTCCCCACACCGATAGTGAAAACATTTCCAGTCGCTGGCGGCTGTTCAAAGGACTTGTGATAGCGTTCAATAGTAGATCTGGCAGCCTTGCCATCCATACCCACCACCGTCTCAGTATTCTGGGAAGCCTCGGGGTGGAGCGTCTGCTGCGCTTTGGCAGCATTGACCGTATCTCCAAACTTGCTGTCCAGCCGCGGCGTTGGATTGGCGCAACCAGCCAATGCCGCCAGCATCAGCGCAAGGGTAAAGACGTTGTTTATCCTGTTGATCTGCATGATGGTCTCCTTATTTCATTTCGTAACCGCTTGAACCACCTTGCGGTGCAGGTTCAACTGCGCCGGGCTGTTCTTTTGCAGCATGATCTGGTTCTGTTCCAGTCTCGGCGGGTTTATCGGAGCTCCCCTCCAGCTTGCCATCCAGGAAAAGCTCCTTGGGGGTAGGCGTAATGAAGTGATCCGTCGGCAGCGCATAATCAGGCGGCAGCGGCTTGACCAACCTCGGCGTAATCACGAACAGCAGCTCGGTCTTGTCGTTCTGGAACTCGGTGCTGCGGAACAGCGCCCCCAAGAACGGGATATCCCCGAGAATCGGAAAGCGCCGGATGGACTCAGTCACGTTGCTTTTGATCAGGCCGGCAATGGCGAAGCTCTGCCCGTCGCGGAGTTGTACCGTAGTAGAGGCCCGGCGGGTCGTGAACGAAGGCAGCACGCTCGAGGTACTGCCGATCGAGACCGCGGTACCCGTCTGCGATAGCTCGGACACCTCCGGCGCCACGCGCAGATTGATGAGATCGCCATCCAGCACGGTCGGCGTAAACCTGAGACCGACACCGAACTCCTTCTCCTCCAGCGTGATGGAGGAGGCTCCGACAGTCCCTGCTTGCTGAACCGGGATCAACACCTTGCCACCGGCAAGAAAGCTGCCTTCCTGCCCACTGACTGCCATGATGTTGGGCTCTGCCAGAATTTTGACCACGCCATCTTTATTTTCGGCATCCAGTTTGATTGTGGTCCTGTCTTTGGTGATGGTCAGCAACCCGCCAGGGGATAAAGGATTACCACTGGTGAGGCTGAGGAACCCTGCGGCAATCGCATAGGCCACCCCGCCGTTGCTACGCGAGGCATTGAATTGCGCCCCCAGCTTGTCGAGGATGTTCTTGGAAACCTCGGCCATTTTCACTTCCAGCATCACCTGTTGCGGCGAAGCAACCTTCAGCAGGTTGATCACCTTCCCACTCTTGCCAGCATCCCCTTTGCCAGCATAGGCTTCTGCCAGTTGCACGGCCCGATCCACTTTCATGGCATCGGAAACGGTACCGGACAATATGAGGGAGTCGGCGGCAGTACTGACCCGGATATCCTTCTCTCCCGGCATCATTTGTATGAACTTGCCCTGAAGTACGCTGGCGTCCATGCTGACGCTGACATCCACCACCGTGTTCTGGCCAGACTTGCTCCACAACATGATGTTGGTGGCGCCAACCTTTTTGCCCAGCAGATACACTTCTTTCGGGTTGAGCAGGATGACATCCGCGACATCCTTGTCGCCTACAGATACTCGAGCAGCAGCGGATGGCAGCCTGAGAAGGGTGGATTTGCCCATCGTCACATTGATCTGCGGAGCAAACTCAATCGCACCAGAGTCAGCCGTGGCCGCCACGCTTGTCGTACTCGCCCCGGGGCGCTGTTCCGCCGCATTTGCCGACTGGGTCAGGGGGGCCATCGTCAGTGCCAGGCCTAGCGCCAACATCAGCGACTTCCTGCAGAAC
>DAIDAS010000075.1 GCA_027310505.1 bacterium | reverse complement strand
CGGCGCGCGCTGCGCTGTAGGCCTTCCAGTGTTTGAGCGCGACTTCGTCGACCGGACTTACCTTCCATTGTTTGAGCGGATCGCGCTTTCGATCCGCCAATCGCCGAGCCTGCTCCGACTTGCTGATGTCTAGGTAATACTTCAGCAGCTTGATGCCCGAGTTGACCAGCATTTCCTCGAACTTCGGCACCGACTGCATGAACTCCTCATGCTGTTCCAGCGTACAAAATCCCATGACATGTTCAACGCCCGCACGGTTGTACCAACTGCGGTTGAAGAGGACGAGTTCCTCGGCCACCGGTAGATACGGAACGTAGCGTTGGAAATACCACGCACCGCGCTCGCGATCCGACGGTTTGCCCAGTGCGACGACACGAGTCTCGCGCGGGCTCAGATATTCGACGATGCGCTTGATGCTGCCATCCTTGCCGGCGGCGCCCGGCCTTCCAGCACGACGAGAATCTTGTCGCCGCAGCCGATGAAGTGGCGCTGTAGCTTGACGAGTTCCACCTGGAGCATCCGCAGCTCGGCCTCGTAATTCCTCGCGCGCGATGGACGGACCTCCACAGACGCCTCGGCTGCGCCGCCGCCGATCATCCCGGCTTGATCCTTGCTGGCGGATTTCCTTTTTGCCTTCTTCTTGCCCATGATGTCACCTATCGTTTACTCGTATGTGCATGTTGGCACGCTTCGGCTAAGGAAGCAAATCGCGTCGTATTCCATTTCTACGAATCGCGCGGCTATTTCCCGGACAAATCCTCTCAGCCACAGCACCCATGCGAGCGACCGCCGCTATGGCAGCCTGGCTTGCCCACGTACTGCTCGGGGTGGCAGGTGAATTCGTTGCGGCAATGCTCGGAGCAGAAGTAATACGTCACCCCTTGGTACTCCGTCCTGGCCGCAGCCTTGTCCGCATCGATTTGCATATTGCATACTGGATCGGTTGCCACGATATTTTTCCTTCTTTAAATGTTGAACAACGCTGCCTCTTGCTCCGGCGCGAAGGCATCGCGCTCGTCTACAAAAATCATCTTCATGTCCGCAACGCCACCAGCGCGCCACCCGCCAGCACCGCCGCCGTGACCAGAAACGGGGCGGCCGGCGCCGCCGCCACGGCCTGGCCGAGGTTTGCCGCCGCGGCCTGCCAGCCCAGCGCCTGTCCGGGCGCTGCGGTGGCGTTGGAGATCAGCGTGGCCAGCGCCGGATTGACGATGCCAGTGCCGCCACCCGCCAGCGCGAAACTGAATCCGATCCACAGCGCCGATCCGCCGAAAGGCATGATCGTCAGGCCGGCCGCCACCGCAACGAAGGCGAGGACTGGCGTCCGGCGCTGTCCGCTCCAACGTGTCAGCCGCGGATAGCCCCATATCTGCACGATGATCATCACCACGCTGCAGACGACGAAGAAGGCGCTGATGTCCGCCTGCCCAGCCACTGGCGAGACGATGTCCTTGATCCGCGCGGCAGTAAGTAGGCCAGAAAAGTGACGAATCGTTTTTGATCTTGCTCAACACGTTGCATCACGTTTCACCGCCGAGCCGATGGGCCGGCATCGTCCTCGCAAACCTGAAATGCACAAATATGATGGAACTCAATATTGCGGCAAAAAAACACCAGACGGAAAACAGTGCGATGGTGAAGAACTCGTAAGCAACCCCGAAGAGAATTAGCGCGAGAACCCCAAAAAGCCTGATCGTCACACTACTTGAAAAAAAACAACCAAGGCAGGTCGCGGCCAGGTAGAGCAGCATTACCGGAACCTTATAGAAGTGTGGCGACACATACACGATATTCTCGGTTGCCACCGAGGTGACAGGATATTCTAAAAGCATGTATAGCAGGTACAGCCCGACAACAAGCCCGATTCCCTGAAATCCCCAGATCGTCTCGCGGCGCCACGGAATGGTTTCGAGTAAACCGATTGAAAACGGCACGAAGATTGGCCACAGGACATGCGAAAACAACGAGAACAGGTAGGTTGTCGCCACATTAAGCTGGGGCGCCTCGAATCTGAAAGACAGCCACAGTACCCCCTCTACGATCTGCTGGAACCCGAACAGCAGCGGGATCGCTGCGAACGGAATCTCCACCTTCCGCGTTGTTGCGCGTAATGTCGCGACCCCCAGAGCAGACAGGGCGACGCCGGCTATGAAGCTTGCGGTTGCGGAAAAACACATGGCGTGGGCGCTAAAGGCATCAGGTTAATTGAGGACAGGAACGCGGCGAGCCTACCCAAGACGAGCAGTCCAAGATGGCTATACAATTTGATAGCCGTTTGTGGCTCTGCGGGAATCATTGTTGCCGCTCTAGTACAATTCCTGCAGAGGCCAAGACTCGTTCCGAGAAGGACCTTCGGGACCATGACTCCAGGGTCACACGTTCGCTTAGCGTAAGATCGCCATCGAAATCCTGCTGGAGACGAGCAGTCAGTGCGCGGTTTATCAGCACGATATTAACCTCGTCGTTCAGCCCAAACGACCGATTGTCGAAATTGGTCGAACCCATGACAGCCCATATGCTATCGACGATAAGCATCTTGGCATGGTTCATCCCGGGTTGATATTCGTAAATCTCGATTCCGGCGGCAAGTAATTGCCCGTAACGGCGGCGGCTCGCACGTCGTGCGATGGGATGATTATTGTGCTCCCCCGGAAGAAGCACGGTGACCCTTACGCCCCGCGCTACCGCGCGTGCAAGTTCTCTCCTTACGCTCGCGTCAGGGAGAAAGTAAGGCGAAAGAATCTGGATGCTTTGCCTGGCGGAACTGATCAATACCTGGAACAGAATACGGGCACGGGTAGATCTTCCTGCGGACGGACTGCTGTTGACGACAAATCCGGTTACGGAATCTGGCGCCTCTACGCTCGGCACGGCGCGACACAGCGGGAAATCTCCTGGTGCAGATAGAACCTCGCCGGTACTTTCCAACCAGTTTTCGACAAAAGATGCCTGCAAGCCGCTCACAATATCTCCCGTGGCTCGAATCACTACGTCGCGCCAGGGCGGATCACGGCGTTCCTCGGCCAGCCAATAATCGGCGATACCCGCTCCGCCGATAAATCCCACGCGGCCATCCACCACTATCAATTCGCGGTGAGTCCGGTTGTTGAAACGCTTGAGCGAGTACCAGCGTATGGGCTGGTACCAGACAACGCTTCCACCAGCAGCGCGCAACTCCCTAAAAAATGCGTCGGGGGTAATGATGCTGCCAATCGCATCAATGACAATACGTATCCGGACCCCGGCGCGTGCCTGCCGTGTCAGGGCGTCGAGAAAGCGGCGGGCGATCGGACTCGGCCAGAACAAAAATGCCTCGATGTTTATGCTGTATCGGGCGCTTTCAATGGCAGCAAGTTCAGCAGCGTAGAAATCCTTGCCCTGTGATAGCACCTCGAAGCTGCCCCCACGAAAAATTTGGACATCTACGAGCGATGCCAATATACCGACGAATTCGTGAGAGTCGAGTTCAAAAGGAATCGGCGCAACCTTGTACTCCAGCCCAGGTTCGGCCAAGACCAGCACGAGAAGAATGCCTACCAGTATCAATGCGGCGATGGCAATCAGATGGAAGTAGCTCATCGCTGGTCAAGAATTTGCCAATTCGGGCATGGCACCGTCTACCCATAATAAATGCACGATCAGGCAGGAATCCATAGTTCGAATATTACCATGCCATTTACCGATCGGGCAAAGGTGCTCCGCCATGCGCGCGCAAGATGGATCTCGTGATGGCCAAGCCAAGTCCAGTTCCATCGTCAATACGTTGTCGGGTACCATTCCACGCCAGATCAACGACAAAGCCGGCTTCCGACAAACCCCGTTTGAGGTAATTCCCGGTTTTGGATTCGTCTTCGACGACGAGAATTTTCATGATGTCGCTCCCGAATTCAGTACGTCATTGCGTCAATTCTGTGCTGGAAGGCTGAATCCCCATTTAGATTACGAAAATGTAATCCAAGCGTCATCATCTCGATATTTGAAGATGATTTGCGTTGCAGAATCGACAAAGGGTTATTCGTCCACTCCAAGCAACCCGCGACAGTCGAACATAGACACCATTCGTAGCGGCCATTCCAGGCTGATTTTGCACATATCTCATAACCGATATATCACAGGAATTCGGTGCTATAAATATAGCGCAACATATTGTTATTCAATAACAATTAGACATTTTCACGCGCCGGGAATATAGTCTTACTTAGTAACCATCATCGGCTTCCATGGACGCACATGCTTTCCTCTGAAAAACCAGAATCGTTTGGCTCCTTGCTGAGCAAACTGCGTAGTCAGCATGGCTTGCGACAGGCGGACATCGCCGCCCGACTGGGCTGTGATCGTGCATTTATCAGTCAGATTGAGCGTGGCAGCAAGATTCCAGGCTCAACATGGCTGGACAGATTGTTGATTGCACTAGGCGCCTCGGAAAGCGAGGCTGAGGTATTGATCGAAGCTGCCGAACTCAGCCGGGGGACGCTGCGGTTTCCAGACGGGATGCCGCTCTCGCTACGTCGGGAATTTGTCCGGCTAACACAATGCAATGGATTGCCCAGCCTGGGAAGCTCGGCAGTGCTGGAGAGGAAGCTGTCGCGTATTGCGCCAGCGTCCGAATAGTCAACTTCAACCGAATAAGGAGAATTCCAACCCTGGAAAAACAAAAGCCGCCCAAACCTTAAAGGCCTGACCGGCTTTGTCTGAAGACAGAATGATACTGCACCTAGGAAACGTCAGTATCTTTCTATCCGATTTCGAAGTCAAGCCCCCTTGCGCCCATTTTTTGCCAAGAGAAAAAGCTTAGTGTTTTAGCTGATGGGAGCGCTCGCCCTGTTGTAGTGTAAATCGGGAGTTTTCAGGCCTTTTCTAGAGCCTTCCAGGCAAGCCTTTGGCACCTGGCTGGGATAACTTACCTCACGAAAAGGATTAACTCATGAACACCATCGAAAAAAATCTGCGCGAACAGATTAAGGCTGGACGTGGTCAGGGGCATGGTGCTGACTATCAGCCCTGGCTACAAGTATCCAGACGACGATCACCTTCGAATGGAAACATCAACTTTCGACATCTACCTATCCTGGGGCGCCACAGCCACTTCATGTCGCGCAACGAGTGGCATATCGCCCTGTGGATCCTGTGGCTGGGCGTAGAGGATCTGCGTGAACAGTTTCCCCTCTGGCCGTTTCCTCATCCACACCCTCTGTTCGGCCGGGCCGAGGTGGAACAAACCAGATTGCCGAGTAGTCGCGGCACCCTGGAAATTGCCAAAGAGCTTGGGATCGATCACGGTCGCATCGTGGGCAGCAATATTTCGCTGTACCTGATCAATCGGAATAAGCACAGTCCGGTCCTCTGCCTCATTGATCCAGAGAACTCGGACCAGCCCTGCCAAGGAAAAAACGTCTGGAATCAAATGTAGAACCTGATTGCGCAAGAGCTCAGTCATGGGCGCCTCCAAAAATCCTGTTGATATCCTGTTGCGCCCAGCCAAAATCTGTCAGTCTGGCGGGACGGCTCATGATGATGGGGTGGCGCAGGTCGATGGGAATTTGCCGCCACCACATGCCGTGATTAAATATGGCGCTGGCCTGAGTGTCGTCAAGATTGAATTTCAGAGCGTTGACCAGGCACGCTTCACCCACAGGCAGGCCTGCGCGCAGATGCTCGGTGATGGAATCGCAGTAGTCCGTAATTAGCTCATCAGAAATACTGTCTGGCAGGACTGATGCCGGAATGGCCAGTTCCAAGTTATCCCTCAAGTATTCAGGAACCTCATGATTGGAAAGCAACAACCAGCGCATGCCAAGCTCCTTGGTGTAAGCCATTTCCAAAACCAAGCGTTCCTTGGTGCGTTGCTTGGGTGCGTTCTTGCCTTGCACGATGTCTGCAGGCTTGACGGCAATGGCAATTGCTTGCGGCACGCCATCGCGGACCACGGTGAGCATCAGATCCGTGGTGGCCACATAGGGAAGGCGCCACAGGCAATATCGCTTCGCAGGCTGCGGGAGGCACTGAACGGAACGGAGGCGCGCATTACCCAGCTCAAGCCTGACCCGCGATCTCTAATGAGCGATTTGCAGCTGGCAGAGATATACCCCCCAAGGAGTTTAGGTGAACCATCTTTTGCTGTGGCATATCGCAGTTATTGGTGGTCGGTCATCGAGCCGATTGTGCGTGACGAAGAGCGCTATTTTTCTGGGTTGTTTCCACTAAGTAGCCTGATCATGCCTCGCGTCCGGGAGCTCGGCATCAGCAAGCAGAGAATTTATCTAGTGCTCTATCGCTATTGGGCTGCAGGTTCGGTGATATCGGCAATTTTGCCGAATTCATCCAATTGTGGTGGGAAAGGAAAACAACGGGCCGGGAATAAAACCAAGCTTGGCAGAAAGTCTCTTGTTGCCAAGCGAAATCAGGCAGAAAGCAGCAACTTTGCGC
>DAIDAS010000294.1 GCA_027310505.1 bacterium | reverse complement strand
GGACGAGGCCGTGGCCGCGGACATGACCGGGATTGATCCGGCAACAGTATGCGCTACCTATTTCGCTTGATTCCGCCGGTAACATTCGCCGGCGATCAAGCTGAAATGGTTTCGCCTGTGTGCCTACAGGCCAAGTAAGCTTGGCAAGTCCCTGATCGAGTCTATGACCAGATCGGGTTTGATGGCTGACGCTTGGGCGTAACCCTGGCGGTATTTGCCGGTTTTGACCAGGATGCCTCGCATTCCGGCCAACTGCCCTCCGCCTACATCGGCATCGATGTCATCGCCAACGATGGCGGCTTCTGAAGGGCTCAGGCCCATGTCGTGCAACGCCATATGAAAGAATTCGCCAGCAGGTTTGCCGATCATGGTGGCCTTGACCCCGCTGGCGTATTCCAAGGCTTCGACAAAGCCGCCGATATCCATTCGCAAACCGCTTTCCGTTTGCCAGAAGCGGTTCTTGTGTATGGCGATCAGCCTGGCGCCATTCATCAGGCAATGAAAGACCTCATTCATCAATGGGTATGACCAGGTGTCGCCGATGTCGCCAATAATGATGTGGCTTGCGTCGGTATCGGACTGGCGGAATTCAAGGAAATCCCTTTTTACGTCATCGGCCAGCAACAGCTGACAGACCGGGTCAGGCTGGCGCCTCAAGTAGAGCAGGGCAGCCTGCGGGGCGCTAATGATTTCCTGTTTTGATATGGAAAAGCCAAGCGCGTTGATCTTATGTTGCAGCGAATCCAGCGACAGCGTGCTGGTGTTTGTGACGAAGCGGCAAGAAATGCCGCTTGCCCGGATTCGATCCACAGCGGCAATCGCTCCGTCAATGGTCTGAGAGCCCACGTAGAGCACCCCATCCAGATCGAATAATATGCCCTTGCTATGGGAGAGTGTGCCCATGTGTATATTTTTTCTCCAACAACCAGACAATTAACCTCAGAATTAGATAATTCTAGGAATAGGGTAGTTCATTTTATTTGTTCTGTAAGTTTGGAGGTAGCGGCTTCCAGGCAGTTAATAGATAAATACTATTGTTTAAATTAAATCAATCAATTTGATATATTATTTTGCGACTTTTACCATGGCGTCGTTGCTGTAACACATTCACTGAAAAGGAGGGCTGTCATGGGAAACAAAGAGTCTGTCACCATCAAGAATCTTGAATCGGCTTTTGCGGGCGAGTCGATGGCACACATCAAGTATCGCTACTTCGCCAAACTTTGCCGCGCTGCCGGTGATGAGGCGACAGCCAGGGCATTTGAGGAAACTGCAGATCAGGAAGTTATGCACGCATTCGGCCACCTCGATTTGTTGTATCCTGCCGCTGCGATGACGCCTGCGCGTTGCCTCGAAATGGCAATCGAAGGTGAGACGTATGAATATACCGAGATGTACCCTTCGTTCCGTCATGCGGCGGTAGAAGAAGGCAATACGGCTGCTGTCAGGGAGATCGACGAGCAGATCGCAGAATCCAGGGAGCATGCGGCCCAGTTCGCCGCAGTATTGGAAAAGGCTGCCAAGCGCTTTGCTGCATTGGCCAGGGTGGAAGAGCGCCATGCCAATCAATATAGTGCGCAGCTCGCTAAAATTGCTTAATTAATCACTTGAACCAAAGGAAAATGAAATGAAGAAATGGCAATGTATCGTTTGTGGCTACATCTATGACGAAGCAGCTGGTGATCCGGACCATGGGATCGCAGCCGGTACCAAATGGGAAGATGTGCCGGAAGGCTGGTCCTGCCCTGAGTGCGGCGTTGCAAAAAGCGACTTTGAAATGGTGCAGATTTAAGGAGAGCTGGTCATGAAGGCGCCTATCGTCATTGTGGGGTCGGGTCTTGCTGGCATCACCGTTCTGCGTGAGTTGCGCAAGCTCGACAAGACCATCCCCGTCATTGTTGTGACGGCTGACGATGGGGCCTTTTATTCCAAGCCCAGCATTTCCAACGCACTGGCTTCAGGGAAAACCGCGGCACAACTCGCCATGAGCCCGGCCGAACAACTTTCGGCGCAATTCAATGCTGAGTTTCGTACATCGACCTTCGTGGAACATATCCTTGCTGATCAACATGCCCTGCTGACCAGCAAGGGGCGCATCGAGTACGGCAAACTGGTGATTGCGCTCGGGGCACACCCGATTCGTGTCCCAATGGATGGCAATGCTGCGGAAGAAGTGCTCTCAGTCAACAATCTGGCCGATTATGCACGTTTTCGTGAGCGGCTGAATGGCGCAAAACACGTTGCGATTATGGGCGCGGGTCTGATCGGCTGTGAGTTTGCCAACGACCTGGCCATTGCAGGCATCCAGTCCACGGTATTTGATCGCTCCCAGCATGCATTGGGCCGCTTGTTGCCGGAACGCAGCGCCGCGTTTTTTCGTGAAAAGCTCGAATCGGTCGGCGTGAAGTTCCACTTTGATACGACCCTCAGCAAGATTGAGCGAGCGGAGACGTCGCTCACGATAACCGACAGTTACGGCGGGCAAATGAACGTCGACCTGGTGTTATCTGCGATTGGCTTGAAACCGGCGGTCGAACTCGCTCAGGAAGCAGGCCTTGCGATAAATCGCGGGATCGTCGTGAACAGGCAACTTGCGACTTCCAACCCCGATATTCATGCCTTGGGCGACTGTGCTGAAGTGGATGGGCTGGTGTTGCCTTTCGTCTTGCCCATCATGCAATGCGCGAGAGCCCTGGCAAAAATCCTGGCGGGAGAGGAGGCCGCAGTGACGTATCCCGCCATGCCGGTGGCGGTGAAGACCCCCGCCTGCCCGACAGTCGTCTGTCCGCCGCCAATGGGCTCGGAAGGTACATGGCAGGAAGCGGTATCCGTTGGCGGAGTGCGCGCCGTTTATCTTGATGCACAAGGGGAAATGCTCGGCTTTGTCTTGCTTGGCGAGGCAGTGCAGGAAAAACAGGCCTTGTTGGCAGGCATGAAGGCCTGGTTGTAGCGGCATTAAAAATGGGGGCTATGCCCCCATTCTCATCACATCATCACTCAAGACGTTTTATCAGGAATGATCAAGGCATAGTGTAGCCGCTGATCGACCTCTTTTTCGGCTTCTAACCAGTTATCCCAATCCTGGCCATACTGAAAGCCGCGACTTTCGGCAATGTAATATGCCGCCTCCTCGATATATTGCCTGCGTACATAGTCTGGAAGGGGAGTCTGTACAGGTTTGGAAGTTTCCTTTTCGGGAACCAGCCTGCGTTGCTTTTTGCCTGTGATCATGGCGAGCGGAAGATTTTCCCTGTGTGCGATGCTACCCACGATCACGCCGGTGATATGCAGGAAAACCAGGATGAGCCAAGCGTAGGAAACGATGTCGTGGTAATCCTTGATCGCCTCGTCATCGGCAAGCCCAAAGGGCAATGCCATGTCATTGAACGCCATGTAGCCGGTGATTGTGGTCAAGGTGCCAAGCAGCAGGATGCCGTAAACCGCAAACGCCCCTGCAGGGTTGTGTGCGATGTAGCGCTTTGCCTTACCCCTGGCGAGACTCCAAAGATAGGCGATGCCGGCGACAGGTTTCGGCGGAAAGCGGCGAAATGCTGCAAAGTCATGCATGAAAAAACCATACAGCCAGCGTAAGGCGATCACAGCCCCAGCCACATAACCAGCATCCACATGGATGTCACGCATCATTTCCGAGTCGCGGGTATAAAACGCGACGATAAACGCACTGACCAATGTCCAATGCATGATTCTGATTGGCAGTGACCAAACCTTAATCAT
Source organism: bacterium (assembly GCA_027310505.1). Taxonomy (GTDB): domain Bacteria; phylum Pseudomonadota; class Gammaproteobacteria; order Burkholderiales; family Methylophilaceae; genus CAIJXJ01. The sequence goes on along the minus strand of DAIDAS010000294.1, from coordinate 3,606 downwards.
TCAAAATCCCCGGTTGGATATAAACAGTATGCAATATTACGCCCAGCATATTTCGAAATTGTATCAAAGCGTACGTGATCCGGTGACGGACAAGCGTTCACGACAAGAAGTTCAAGAAAACGGATCATTAAAATGGCAACGGGTTACGGTAAAGAATCGTAACTCGTGGCCATTTGTGAACTCCCCACGCAAAAGAATGGAGATCGACAAAGTCCGGTGAATTCGGCTTGGGGCTGCCGTATGGTTTTTGCATATGGCTATGTTGCAGCGCCATGACAATGCGCCATCCCCGGTATACGTCTGATGGATGCTTTTTTCGGTGCCAAGCCTGCTTCCCTGCGTCCGTCTGGTCGCTGGGTTAATTAATGAAACATTTTTTCACAAAAGTTTCATGTTTGTTTGTAATACTTGAAAACAATTGTTGCCGCTCTGGGCGGGCAATACTAGAACAATACCTAATTACCTTGAAGTTTCAATGCGGACCAGGAACCTTACCACATGAGTATCAGACATCGCATTACGTTACTAATCGCCTTGACGTTCATCGCCATTTTCTCGATCGGTGGCTACGCAATCTTTCAGGCGAGGATGAACGCTACTGAAGTGAAAAGTGTTACTGAAGGCGTTGTTCCCAGTGCTCTCGCGTCTTCCGATCTGGTGTCCCAGCTCAAGCAGGTGCAAGTGGCTACGATGACATTTGTTTATGCGCCAAGCGAGAACCTGATCAATGTTTCAAAGGAAAGGCTGGCCGCGAATAAAAAGCTGCTTCAGGATGGCCTTGATCTGCAATTAAAGCAGGCAACCAGCGATGCGCAGCGCGGCCTTGTGAAAGAGGCCAAGGAGAGTCTGAGCAACTACTTTTCGGCCATCGATGAATCCATCCAGTTCAAGCTGGCAGGCCAGAATGATATTGCGGAAGCGAATTTATTTGCCAACGTGGCGCAATACCAAAGTGAATTGGAGCAGATCGTAGAAACCTTGCGTGTCGAGAAAAATCGCAGCAAGGACAGCGCCATTGCTACGCTGAACGACAGTCTTTCAAAAACAGCTACCGGCATTTCAATCTTCACCGTCATCAATGTGGTGGTTCTGAGCGTGATCGGTATCCTGCTTTACCGCCGAATCATCACGCCCATCAGCCAGATGCAAGAAACGATGAGCGAGATCACCACCAGCCAGGACTTTACCCGCCAGGTTCCCGTTGAGCGCATGGATGAAATCGGCCGCTCTATCGTTGCATTCAACGTGATGATCACCAAGATTCAAGAGAGCTCGGCGTTGCTGAAACAAAAGACGACCGATATCCAGACCATGTTGCAGAACATGCCGCAAGGTATTCTGACGGTTGTCGATGGCAATAAAGTGCATCCGGAATATTCAGCCTACCTCGAGACAATTTTTGAAACGAAAGATATCGTCGGTCGCGACCTGATGGATCTTGTTTTCGCCAATACCAACCTTGGAGCCGACATCCTGTCGCAGATCGAGGCTGTTGGTGGTGCGTGTATCGGTGAAGACGCGATGAACTTTGAATTCAACCAGCACCTCATGGTAGGTGAGATTGAAAAGACGATGCCGGATGGCCGGGTGAAGATTCTCGACCTTAACTGGTCAGCCATCACCGATGATTCAAATACAACGGTTCGTCTGATGCTTTGCGTGCGTGATGTGACTGAACTTCGCAAGCTGGCTGCCGAGGCAAACAAGCAGAAGCGTGAACTGGAAATCATTGGTGAAATACTTTCGGTTACCCAAGAGAAGTTCCATGAGTTCATCACGACCTCGATCAAGTTCGTCGACGAAAACGAACTGCTGATTCGCGAGAATCCGGAACATAATGCTGCGGCCATTAATCAGCTGTTCCGTAACATGCATACGATCAAAGGCAACGCACGCACCTATGGTTTCCACCATCTGACCAATATTGTTCACGAAGCCGAGCAGTCCTATGAAGAACTGCGCAAACCGCATCCAGTCATTGCGTGGGACCAGGCAACCCTGGTGGATGAGTTGCTGGCCGTAAGAGACTCGCTCGAGCACTACGCCAGGATCAACGAAGTCAGCCTCGGGCGTAAGGGTCCGGGACGTCGAGCCAGTGTCGAGCATTATCTGATGGTGGACAAGAACCAGATTCAGGAAACACTGCATCGTCTGGAAACAGTCAATACAGGCAATATCCATGAATTGATCGCCGCACGCGACGCTGTCCGCAAAACCCTGCGCCTGTTGGGTACCGAGCGTATCGTCGAAACCCTGGAAGGGGTTCTGGACTCGTTGCCTTCACTGGCCAAGGAGCTGCACAAGGTTCCTCCAATCATCGATATTCAGGATAACGTTTACGTTGTTCGCACCCAGGCGAGTGGCATGATCAAGAATGTTTTCATGCACTTGATTAGAAATTCGATCGATCACGGACTGGAAAGCCCGGAAGAACGCTCCGCACTGAGTAAGCCGGTCGCAGGAACGATTCGACTCCAGCTGGCAGTCCAAGACGCCATGCTGCAGATCAAGCTGGCAGACGATGGCCGTGGCCTTGCATTGGCGCGTATCCGCAAACTGGCCATAGAAAAAGGCCTGATCAACGCTGAAGACCAGCTGAGTGACGAGGAAATCGCGATGCAGATATTCCGCCCCGGTTTTTCTACGGCCGAAAAGATTACAGAGGTATCTGGTCGTGGCGTTGGCATGGATGCCGTGCAGGACTTTGTCAAACGAGAAAACGGCAAGATCGAAATTCGCTTTACCGACGATTCAGTCGGCGCTGATTTTCGCCAGTTTGAAACCGTCGTTTGTTTGCCGGAAAGCTTCACCGAAAACACCAGTGGCTTCGATTTTTCATCCGGCCAAATGAGTAATGCACCTGTGGAGATTGCCCAGAGCGACAAGAGCGGCAATATGTAGCCAGTGTGCAATTGTTCATCAGCGTGACTGTAAATATAACAAGTAGGCTTCTGGGATGAATGGCGACAAAATAATCAGTAAGGTTCTTGTTCTGGATGACGGCGTAGCGCATTTGGAAAGTTTGAAATTCCTCTGTGAGGAATATGGGCTGGTCGGGATCAAGCCGCAGCAAGGTGGGCGAGAGGCCGTAATGGCCATTCTTAAATCCAATGTGGATCTGGGTGGAATCCTGCTGTATGAGAATTACGGCGGCAAGGCTGCAAATGGTTTGGAACTGGCCGGTGAAATTCACGGTTCGAGACCTGAGCTCCCCATTTTTTTGAGGCGGGATCAATTGGCCAGCGTTGCTGGCCTGGGTGAAAAGGAAGCAATGATGTTTCGTTGCGCCTATACGCTTGACGATCTTCAGACGCTTCGCGCAACGCTCGATGCCTCAATTTTCAATCGCATCTACCCGAACGATCTGGCACGCGGTATTAGTGAAATGACGCGTGCTTCGCTGGAGGCGCTGTTCCGTAATTGCGATGTCGATGTCGAGACACCTTACCTTGTCAAGGATCGCATTATCTATGGCGAAGTGTTCTCCATGATCGCCATTGAAAGCAACTGGTGCCGTGGATACATGATGCTGCAAGCCTCGGAAGATGCGGTTCTGGATTTAATCCGCCGCAACGCGGGCGATGAAGGCGCCGCGATGAACTTCAG
>DAIDAS010000291.1 GCA_027310505.1 bacterium | reverse complement strand
GTACTGGGATCGAACCAGTGACCCCTGCCGTGTGAAGGCAGTGCTCTACCGCTGAGCTAACCGCCCCTGAAAAGGGAGGCGCGTATTAAAACACAGGCGGAGGTGCCGGTCAAATCGAACGCGCAAATGGGCGTACGTGATAAAATCCGCGGCTTTCATTCAGGCAATACCTCCATGACCGTCCGTACCCGTTTTGCCCCCAGCCCGACCGGTTTTCTGCATATCGGCGGCGCTCGTACCGCTCTGTTTTCCTGGGCTTATGCCCGCAAGCATGGCGGACAGTTCATTCTGCGTGTCGAGGATACCGATGTGGCCCGTTCCACACCGGAGGCCGTGCAGGCGATTCTGGACGGCATGAACTGGCTCGGCCTGAATTACGATGAGGGCCCGTTATACCAGATGCAGCGCATGGAGCGCTACAAGGCGGTGATTCAGGAAATGCTGGGTGCGGGAACGGCCTACCTGTGCTACACCTCGCCCGACGAATTGACCGCCATGCGCGAGGCACAGATGGCTGCAGGCCTAAAACCGCGCTACGACGGCACCTGGCGTCCTGAAGAAGGCAAGGCTCTGCCAACACCGCCGGCGGGTGTGCAGCCGGTGGTGCGATTCAGGAACCCGCTTTCGGGTGTGGTGGCCTGGGATGATCAGGTCAAGGGGCGCATCGCCATTTCCAACGACGAGCTGGATGACTTCATCATTGCGCGCGCGGATGGCACGCCGACCTATAATTTCTGTGTGGTGGTGGACGACTGGGATATGGGCATTACACATGTCATCCGCGGCGACGACCACGTCAACAATACGCCGCGCCAGATCAACCTGCTGCACGCGCTTGGCGCTATGGTGCCGCAATACGCGCACCTTTCCATGATCCTGGGCGATGACGGACAGAAGCTTTCCAAGCGCCACGGCGCAGTGAGCGTGATGCAATACGACGAAGACGGCTATCTGCCTGAGGCGATGCTCAACTATCTGGCGCGTCTGGGCTGGTCGCACGGCGATGACGAGGTGTTCGACATGGCGCAGTTCTGCCAGTGGTTCGACCTCGACCACATCACGCCTTCGGCGGCGCAGTTCAACACCGAGAAACTCAACTGGCTCAATGCGCATTACCTGAAGCTGGCCGATCTGGGCCGTATTGCGGGTGAAGTCAGCAAGCGCCTGGCG
>DAIDAS010000276.1 GCA_027310505.1 bacterium | reverse complement strand
CAACTGCAGGATACCTTCGGCATGAACATGGTGGCGCTGGTCGACGGCCAGCCACGCCTCTTAAACCTGAAGCAGATGCTGGAAGCCTTCCTGCGCCATCGTCGCGAAGTGGTCACGCGCCGCACCGTGTTCGAGCTGCGCAAGGCGCGCGCCCGCGGCCATGTGCTGGAAGGCCTGGCTGTGGCGCTAGCCAACGTGGACGAGATGATCGCCATCATCAAGGCTGCACCAACGCCGCCGGAAGCCAAGGTCGGGCTGATGGCGCGTGCCTGGAAGTCGCCGGTGGTCGAAGAAATGCTCAAGCGCGCGGCATCCGATGCCTCGCGTCCGGAAGGCCTGGATGAGGCCTACGGCCTGAAATCCAACGGCTACATGCTATCCGACGTGCAGGCGCAGGAAATTCTGCAGATGCGTCTGCAGCGCCTGACCGGCCTGGAACAGGACAAGATCGTCAGCGAATACAAGGAGGTGATGGATGTGATCACCGACCTGCTGGATATTCTCGCCAAGCCCGAGCGCGTGACTGCGATCATTTCCGAGGAACTGGCCGCGATCCGCCAGCAGTTCGGTGACAAGCGCCGCAGCGAGATCGAGCAGAATGCCCAGGATATTTCGCTGGAAGACCTGATTACCCCGCAGGACGTGGTGGTGACGCTGTCGCACACCGGCTATATCAAGTCGCAGCCGCTGGACGAATATCGTGCCCAGCGTCGCGGCGGACGCGGCAAGCAGGCTGCCGCGACCAAGGAAGACGATTTCATCGACAAGATGTTCGTTGCCAATACGCACGACTACATCCTGTGCTTCTCCAGCCGTGGCCGCGTGTACTGGCTTAAGGTGTACGAAGTGCCTCAGGGGAGCCGCATCAGCCGCGGCAAGCCCATCGTCAACCTGTTCCCGCTGGAAGAGGGCGAGAAGATCAACGCCATCCTGTCGGTCAAGGAGTTCGACGAGAACCACTTCATCTTCATGGCGACCGCACAGGGCACCGTGAAGAAGACTGCGTTGACCGAGTTTTCCAACCCGCGCAAGGCCGGCATTATCGCCATCAACCTCGACGAGGGCGATTACCTGATCGGTGCTGAAGTCACCAACGGTACCAACGATGTGGTGCTGGTCTCCGATGGCGGCAAGGCCGTGTGGTTCGACGAAGAAGACGTGCGAGCCATGGGCCGTGCCACGCGCGGCGTGCGCGGCATGAAGCTGCAGGCCAAGCAGCAGGTGCTGTCGCTGCTGATTGCCGAGCACGACAAGCAGACAGTGCTGGTCGCGACCGAAAACGGCTACGGCAAGCGCACCGTGCTCGCCGATTTCCGCCATTCCGGCCGTGGTACGCAAGGTGTGATCGCCATTGCCACTTCCGCCCGCAACGGCAAGGTGGTGGCCGCCAAGCTGGTCAACGACGACGACGAAATCATGCTCATCACCACCGGTTGCGTGCTGATCCGCACCCGCGTCAAGGAGATCCGCGAACTGGGCCGCGCCACGCAGGGCGTGACCCTGATCAACCTGGGCGAGGGCGAGAAGCTCTCCGGCCTGGAGAAGGTGGTCGAAACCGAAGAAGAGGGCGAGGAATAAGATGTCGCGTGTCTGGAATTTTAGCGCCGGCCCGGCAGCGTTGCCGGAAGCGGTGCTGACCCAGGTCCGCGACGAAATGCTGGACTGGCATGGTTGCGGCATGTCCGTGATGGAAATGAGCCATCGCGGCAAGGAGTTCGCCACCATCATCGAAACCGCCGAGGCGGACCTGCGTGAATTACTCGCAGTCCCTCAGCACTACAAGGTGCTGTTTCTGCAGGGCGGTGCGACCCAGCTGTTCTCCCAGATCCCGCTGAATCTTGCTGCAGGCCGTTCTGCAGACTATCTGGTGACGGGGTCATGGTCCAAGAAGGCCGTGGAAGAAGCGCGGCGCGTAGCACCGATTGCCGGTCCTGCACGGCTCGCTGGCAGCACTGCGGTCAAGGGCGCGTTGGCGGATGGGTTTACCCGCCTGTTGCGTGACGAAGAAATCAGTCTCGATCCCGGTGCCGCTTTTCTCCACTTATGCACCAACGAAACCATCTACGGTGTCGAGGTGCAGGACGATTGCGCAGCGCTCGCGGCCCGCGCCGGCTCCGTCCCGCTGGTCGCAGACATGAGCTCGCACATTTTGTCGCGGCAGGTGGATGTGAGCCGTTACGGCGTGATCTACGCCGGTGCGCAGAAAAACATCGGACCCTCCGGGCTGGTGCTCTGCATCGTGCGCGAGGATCTGCTCGGCAAGGCTGTGTCGACGATGCCCAGCATCATGGATTTCAGGCTGATGGCCGAAAACGGATCGATGATCAACACACCGCCTACCTTCGGGATTTACGTGTCAGGGCTGGTGTTCCAGTGGCTCAAGCGCCAGGGCGGGGTGGCCGCGATGGAACAGGTCAACATCCGCAAGGCCGAAATGCTCTATCGCTGCATCGACGAAAGCGGCGGCTTTTACCGCAACCCGGTCGAGACAACCAGCCGTTCGCGCATGAACGTGCCGTTCACGCTACAGGATACTGCGCTGGACGCCGTGTTCCTGGCCGAAGCCAGGGATGCCGGTCTGGTTTCGCTCAAGGGTCACAAGACGGTGGGCGGCATGCGGGCTTCCATCTACAACGCCATGCCGGAAGCCGGAGTCACGGCGCTGGTGGATTTCATGCGGCAATTTGCTAAAGTGCATGGGTAATGAGCGACGAACTCAAGAAATGTCGTGAACAAATCGACGCGATCGACGACCAGCTGCTCAAGCTGGTGAGCGAGCGCGCACGCCTGGCGCACGCCATCGGCAATCTCAAGAACGGTGGCCCGATCTACCGGCCGGAGCGCGAGGCCCAAGTGCTGCGTCGCCTGCTGGAGCAGAATCAGGGGCCATTGCCTGACGAATCGGTGACGGCGATCTTCCGTACGGTGATGTCCCACTGCCGCGCGCTGGAAAAAGCGCTGGCGGTGGCGTTTCTCGGCCCATTGGGCACCTACAGCGAAGAAGCGGCCAGCAAGCAGTTCGGCGGCCTCAACCACCCGGTGCAATGCGCATCCATCGACGAGGTTTTCCAGACCGTGGAAGCCGGCAGCGTCGACTACGGCGTGGTTCCGGTCGAAAACTCCACCGAAGGCGGAATCGGCCGCACGCTGGATCTGCTGCTGGCGACCAGCCTCAACATCTGCGGTGAAATCGAGTTGTCGGTGCATCACAACCTGCTTTCAAAAGCGGCCGACAAATCCGCGATCACCAAGGTGTACTCGCATGCGCAGTCGCTCGCGCAATGCCACGAGTGGTTGAACCGCAACCTCCCGGGCGTCGAGCGTCAGGCAGTGACCAGCAATGCCGAAGCGGCCAAATTGGCGGTTGGCGACGCAGGCGCGGCAGCGATTGCCAGCAAGCGCGCCGGTGAACTGTTCGGCCTGAATGTGCTGGCTGAAAACATAGAAGACGATCCGCGCAACACCACACGATTCCTGGTGCTGTCCAACCACGATGTGGCCCCATCCGGCCGCGACAAGACTTCGCTGGCGATGGCAACCCGTAACGTTCCGGGTGCCGTGGTGCAGTTGCTGGAGCCGCTGGCCAAGCACGGCGTGAGTATGGCAAAACTGGAGTCGCGCCCGGCGCATACCGGACTCTGGGAATATGTCTTCTTCGTCGATATCGTTGGGCATCGCGCCGATACCAAGGTGGCACAGGCGCTTGCAGAGCTGAACGAGCGCGCGGCTTTTCTCAAGGTACTGGGTTCCTACCCGGTCGCGGTTATTTAACGTCCTTTTCTCGAGCAGTGAGCATGACGCATCCTTCTGATCTGGCGCCCGCCTATGTGAGCGCTATTGCCCCATATCAACCCGGCAAACCGATTTCGGAGCTGGCGCGCGAGTTCGGCCTGGCCGAAGACACTATCGTCAAACTGGCTTCCAACGAGAACCCGCTGGGCATCAGTCCCCTGGCCCAACAAGCCATGCAGGAGGCGTTGGCCGATATTGCCCGTTATCATGACGGCAACGGGTTTGTGCTGAAGGATGCCATTTGCAAACGTTTCGGTGTCGAGGCCAGTCAGATTGTGCTCGGCAATGGTTCCAACGACGTGCTGGAACTGGCGGCGCGCGCCTTTCTGCAACCGGGTGTCGAGGCGGTCTATTCGCAGCATGCCTTTGCCGTGTATCCGCTGGTGACGATGGCCGTCGGCGCGACCGGAATCACGATCAAGGCGAGGGAT
>DAIDAS010000261.1 GCA_027310505.1 bacterium | reverse complement strand
TGACGATGGTGGCTTCCTGCGTTTGCCATTCCTTGCGGAACGCTTGCTCTATGCGCTTGGCCAGCGGTGTGTCGGCGGTTACCAGGATCGCCGATTGCATGCCGTGGGCACGTGCCACGCGAGCGACTTGCGCAGCTTCGGCTTCCACCGGCAACCCAAAGGCTGTGAGATTCTCCGGGGGGATTTCCTGATCTGTCGCGTTGAGTGTGAGCGTGGGCGCCAGTTTCAGGCCGGATGCCGCCAGCGCGTTCACTTCTTCACGGGCCATGGGGCCCACGATAAATTGCGCGCCTTCGCTGATGGCCTTCTGGTAAGTCGCGGCGATTTCGGTTTTGTCTCCGCGGGTGGCGTAGATTTTCACCACGGCATTGCTGCCATCGCGCGCAGCCATCAAGCCTGCTTGCACGGCTTCGGCAGCGTTGGCGTAGGCTGGCTCGTTCAGGGGCAACAGCAGGGCAACGACGCCTTCGAGTTGTTCGGTCGCGGCGACAGCCGGTTCGGCTTGGGCCAGTTGTTGCAGAAAAGCATCAGAAACCGGATGGTCCGGGTAAGCGATGCGCCATTGAGCGATCGCGCTCACCTGGGCTTTTGCATTGGCCGCGAGCGCCAAGTCGATCCACCCCTGCGACAGCGTATCCTGGCTTTCTCCGCGCATTGCCAGCAACGCTTCGCGCGGCAAATCCTTGAGCAGCCGCCAGATGTGCTGATGCGTGCTCTCGGCCTCTTCTCCTGCGGCCAGATTGAGCTGCGCTGTCATGTTGAGCTGCTCCATGGCGCGAAGCACGTTGCCCTGGTTTTCATAGGCTTGTGCCAAGGTTGAGTGTAAACTCGCATTGGCCTGCGGCAGCAAACTGCCATTGCTTTGCAGTGGGATCAGCAGCCGCAGCGTGGCATCGAAATCCTGCTGTGAAGCGGCGATCTGGCCTTCGAGCAATTTTGCATAAGGCGAATTCGGCGGCATGCCGGCCAGTTCGACCTGGGCGCAGGGAGTGTCGGCCTGGTTCAGGCAGGCCTGACCGGCGAGGTATCGCTCCTCGACGGATTTCTGCTGCTTGGCGACAGGCCTTGCGGCGGCCTTGCCGGTTTCGGTGGCAGCCATGCCGGATACCGACAGGCAACATAATAAAATAAGGGCGAGTAGACGTTGAATCATAGCGGCACATTATATGTGGTGGCCACGCCGATTGGAAATCTTCAGGATATCAGCCTGCGCGCGCTGGATACTTTGAAATCGGTGGATATGGTGGCGGCCGAAGACACCCGCCATACCGCCCATCTGCTTTCGCACTTCGGCATCAAGGCCAAACTGGTCGCCCTGCATGAACATAACGAACGGCGCGCGGGCGAGAAAATCCTTGAAACGCTGCAGAGCGGGCTGTCCGTTGCGCTGGTTTCGGATGCCGGTACGCCCGGCATCAGCGACCCTGGCGCCATACTGGTCGGCATGGCGCGCGAGGCGGGACTGAATGTGGTGCCGTTGCCAGGTGCGTGCGCGGCTGTCACGGCACTGTCGGCTGCAGGTTTCGACCAGCCGCACTTTCTGTTTTACGGATTTTTGCCGGCGTCAGGCGCGCAGCGCCGACGGATGCTGGAGGGCTTGCGCGAGCAGCAGGCGGTGCTGGTGTTTTATGAAGCGCCGCATCGCGTGGTCGAGAGCGTGCAGGATATGGCCGACACCTTCGGTGGCGAACGCCAGATCCTGATCGCGCGCGAGCTGACCAAGACCTTCGAAACTTTTCACCGCTGTCCGTTAGGCGAAGCGGTTGGCTGGCTGCAGGCCGACCCCAACCAGCAGCGCGGGGAGTTCGTCCTGCTGGTGGAAGGCGCTGTTGCCCCGCCGCAGAACGAAGTCGATGAAGACGCGCAGCGGGTGCTGAAACTGCTGCTGGATGAGCTTCCGCTGAAACAGGCGGTAAAATTGGCGACCGATATCACTGGCGCGAAGAAAAACGCGCTTTACGAACTGGCTCTGGAACTGAAATCCGAATCATGAATACCCTGACCATTACCCGTCCCGACGATTGGCACCTGCATTTGCGCGATGGCGATGCCCTGTGTGCCGTGTTGCCCGATACGGCGCGCCGCTTCGGCCGTGCCATTGTTATGCCAAACCTGCGTCCGCCGGTGACCACGACGGCTATGGCGGCCGCTTATCGTGAGCGTATTCTGGCTGCCTTGCCCAAAGGTATGGCGTTTGAGCCGTTGATGACGCTCTACCTCACCGATAATACCGGTGCGGAGGAGATCGCCACAGCCAAGGCCAGCGGCTTCGTGCATGGGGTCAAGCTGTATCCGGCCGGGGCCACCACCAATTCCGATTCCGGCGTGACCGATCTCACTAAATGTCATGATGCGCTGGCGGCGATGGAACGCCACGGGCTGCCGCTGCTGGTGCATGCCGAAGTGACTGACGCCGAGGTGGACGTGTTCGACCGCGAAAAAACATTCATCGACCGTCACATGATCCCGCTGGTGAAGGATTTCCCCGCGCTGAGGGTGGTATTCGAGCACATCACCACGCGTGATGCGGCACAGTTCGTGGCGAGCGCGTCCGCCAATGTCGCCGCCACCATCACCGCGCACCATTTGTTGATGAATCGCAACGCCATGTTTGCCGGCGGCATCCGGCCGCACCATTATTGTTTGTCAGTGCTCAAGCGTGAGGAGCACCGCCAGGCGCTAGTGGCCGCGGCCATTTCCGGCAGCCCGAAATTTTTCCTCGGCACCGACAGCGCGCCGCATGCGAAATCCGTCAAGGAAGCGGCCTGCGGCTGCGCCGGCATGTACACCGCGCATGCCGCAATTGAACTCTATGCCGAGGCATTCGAGCAGGCCGGGGCGCTGGAAAAGCTGGAAGCCTTCGCCAGCTTTTACGGTGCGGATTTCTACGGGTTGCCGCGAAATGCGGATCAGATCACCCTGGTGCGCGAACCTTGGCTGGTGCCTGAGAGTCTGCCTTTTGCGGGTGACGCCCTGGTGCCGTTGCGTGCCGGTCAGCCCGTTGCGTGGAAGTTGTCGCAATGAGCGGTGCGCCATGTATTGCATCTTTCCAGCCGCCCAGGCGCATTCTGCTGGGGCCGGGACCATCCGATGTGCACCGGCGTGTACTGGATGCGATGGCGCGTCCGACCGTTGGCCATCTCGACCCGCGATTTGGCGAGATGATGGAAGAAATGAAGGTGCTGTTGCGCTATGCCTTCCAGACCGAAAACGCGCTGACTTTTCCGGTTTCGGCACCGGGCTCGGTGGGCATGGAAAGCTGCTTCGTGAATCTGGTCGAGCCGGGCGACAAGGTGGTTGTGTGCGCCAACGGAGTGTTTGGCCGCCGCATGGCGGAAAACGTCAGGCGCGTGCGTGGCGAGTTGGTGCTGATCGAGGATGCCTGGGGTAAGCCAGTCGATCCGCAAAAAGTCGAGGATGCTTTCGGGGCGCATCCCGATGCCAAGATTCTGGCATTCGTGCATGCCGAGACTTCTACCGGTGTCGAATCGGATGCCAGGGTATTGACCGAAATCGCGCATCGACATGGCGCGCTGGTCATCGTCGATGCGGTGACTTCGCTCGGTTGCATGCCGGTGCTGGTGGATGCCTGGGGCATCGACGCCATTTACTCCGGCAGCCAGAAGGGCCTGTCCTGTACGCCCGGACTGTCGCCGGTAAGCTTTGGCGAACGCGCTATCGATAAGCTGAAAAAACGTACGACCCCGGTGCAGAGCTGGTTCATGGACCTGAATCTGGTGCTCGGGTACTGGGCCGAGGCCAAGCGTACCTATCATCACACGGCGCCGGTTAACGCGTTGTATGGCCTGCACGAATCGCTGGTGATGCTGGCCGAGGAAGGACTGGAAGCCTCCTGGGCGCGTCATCGCCGCAACCATCTGGCGCTGCTGGCAGGCTTGCAGGCGCTAGAGCTGGCGTTATTGGTCGAGGAGAAGGCGCGCCTGCCCCAGCTCAACGCCGTGCTTGTC
>DAIDAS010000260.1 GCA_027310505.1 bacterium | reverse complement strand
CGGGCTATCAGCGGCATCGCGCGGCCGCGATGTTCCACAGGCACGAGCAACTTGTCCGCACCAAAGCGTCGCGACTGGCCTGCGGCCAGGATGATCGCCGCCGGTTCAGACAAGCGTTGCGTGATCGAACGGCATGCTGCGCAGGCGCTTGCCCGTCAGCTTGAACACGGCATTAGCCACGGCTGGCGCAATCGGCGGGGTGCCGGGTTCGCCGATACCGGTCGGCGGGGCTTCGCTGGCAACGATATGCACGTCGATCTGCGGCATTTCTGAAAACCGCAATGGCGTGTAGTCATGGAAGTTGGACTGCACCACACGCCCCTTTTCCAGCGTGATCTCACCGCGCAACGCTGCAGAAAGCCCATACACCACGGCACTTTCGATCTGCTGGCGCACGCCGTCCGGGTTCACTACCATGCCGCAATCGACGGCACAGACCACCCGATGCACGCGGATCTTGCCGTTTTCAACCGACACTTCGGCGATTTCGGCGACGTAGCTATCAAATGACTGGTGCACCGCCACACCATAGGCATGGCCGGCAGGCAGCGTTTTCTTGCCCCATCCGGCCTTCTCGGCGGCCAGTTTCAGCACCCCGGCGTGGCGCGGGAACTTGTCCAGTAGCGCCAGCCGGTAATGCACCTCGTCCTGCCCGGCCAGATGCGCCAGTTCATCCATCATGGTCTCGACCACAAAGGCGGTATGCGAGTGTCCGACCGATCGCCACCATTGCACCGTAACCGGGTTTTTGGGGCTGTGCAGGCCGACTTCAAGGTTAGGGATGGCGTAAGGCATGGTGGCCGCGCCTTCCACCGAAGTGGCATCGATGCCGTCCTTGGTCAGAAAGGATTCGAACGGGGTGTCGGCGACAATCGACTGGCCGACGATGGTGTGCTTCCAGGCCACCGGTTTGCCGTCATTGCCGATCGCGGTTTCGATATGGTCAACCCACATTGGACGGTAGTAGCCCCCACGGGTGTCGTCCTCGCGCGACCATACGACCTTGATCGGCTTGCCGATGACCTTGGCCACCTGCACTGCCTCGATCACAAAATCGGAGCGCGGGTTTGCACGCCGACCAAAACCACCGCCGAGATAGGTGGTGTGGATTTCCACCTGTTCGGGCTGTAGGCCAGCCGTTTTTGCTGCCATTGCGTGATCCAGCGTCTGCGACTGGGTACCGGTCCAGATGGCGCAGTGATCCGGCTTGAGGTCGACGACCACATTCAGCGGTTCCATCGTGGCATGCGCGAGGTAAGGAACTTCGTATTCCGCGCTGACTGATTTGCGGGCGCCCTTCAACGCCGATCCGGCATCACCGTCCTTGCGGGCGGTCAACCCTGGTTTTCTGGCCAGTTCCTGGTATTGCTCCCGCATGTTTGCGGTAGAGAGCGTAGCGCCCGGACCTTCGTCCCACTCGATCTCGAGCAGTTCGCGTGCGGTTTTGGCCGGCCAGAAGCCGCTCGCGGCAACCGCCACTCCCGTCGGCACCTCATACACGCCCTGTACGCCGGGCACCTTGCGGGCTTCGGTCGCATCGAAACGCCTCACTTTGCCGCCGAACACCGGGCTACGGGCCACCAGCACGGTCAACATCTCAGGCAGATACACATCGAGGCCGAACTGCGCGCGACCGTTAATTTTTTCCGGAGTATCGAGACGCTTGACGGGTTTGCCGATCAGCTTGAAATCGCCCGGCGACTTCAGGGTGACATCCTGTGGCAACGTCAGCTTGTTGGCCGCATCAGCCAAGACGCCGAAATTCAGCGACTGCCCCGACCTGGCATGCACGACCCGACTGTTCTCGGCATGGCATTCGGCTTCTGGCACGCCCCATTGTGCAGCGGCTGCGCGCACCAGCAGGATACGGGCACTAGCCCCCACGCGGCGCAACTGGTCCCAAGAGGACGGAACGCTCGAACTGCCGCCGGTAAGCTGCATGCCGAAACCGGTGTGGTTGTATACCTTGGCGACCGGCGCCGATTCAACGCGGATGCGCGTCCAGTCGGCCTCGAGTTCTTCCGCGATCAGCATGGGCAGCGAGGTATACACCCCCTGCCCCATTTCGGATTTATTGACGACGATGGTGATGGTGTCGTCAGGGGCGATACGGATAAAGGCGTTGGGCGGATAGACCTGTGCCGGTGCACCGGCACCTTCAGCCGCCAGCGCGCGACCACCCTTGATCGGCAAGTAAAAGCCGATAACCAGCCCGCCCATGAGAACGGCGGAATCCTTGAGAAACTTGCGGCGGCTGGGCATGTGTGAAGTATGCGCTTTCATTTGGCGCCTCCTTTCAGTTCCTCGGCAGCGGTCTGGATAGCGGTTCGGATACGGTTGTAGGTACCGCAACGGCAGAGGTTGCCATCCATGGCAGCGGATATCTGCGCCTCGCTGGGATGCGGTGTTTCCTTGAGCAGCGCGGTTGCCGCCATGATCTGCCCGGATTGGCAATAGCCGCACTGCGGCACACCCACTTTCTGCCAAGCCCCTTGCACGGTCTTGCCCAGTGCGGTCTCGGCCAGCCCTTCGATAGTGGTGACCTGCTTGCCGCTGGCGACCGACACCGGCGTCACGCACGAACGGATGGCACGGCCATCGAGGTGTACGGTACAGGCGCCGCACTGGGCCATGCCGCAGCCGTATTTGGTTCCGGTCAGTTGCAGATGGTCGCGCAGCACCCACAGCAACGGGGTATTTGGATCGGCATCGACCTTGACGGACTTGCCGTTGATGTCGAGAGAAATCATGGTGTGGTCTCCTGATAAGGTAAAGCGGCAGTTGCTTGATCTGCCGATAATTTCTGATTGCGAACGGCGATAAGGTGCGCAAGGATGGCCACGGCAATCTCGGGTGGGGTCCGGCTACCGATCTCGAGCCCGACAGGCCCGTGCAGGCGGGCGATCTCCTCGGGGGCGAGGTCGAATAGCGCCAGCCGCTCACGACGTTTGGCGTTGTTGCGGGCCGACCCCAGCGCCCCGACATAAAAAGCCGGCGATTTGAGCGCTTCCAGCAGCGCCATGTCATCCAGCTTGGGGTCGTGCGTAAGCGCGATGATTGCGGTACGGCCATCGACTGGCAAGGCCAGCACTGCATCATCCGGCATTTCGGTCATCATCCGGGTGTCGGGTATATCCCAGGCCTGTCGGTATTCTTCGCGCGGGTCGCAGATAATCACTTCATAATCCAGTGCTTGCGCCATACGTGCCAGATAAAACGACGTTTGTCCGGCACCGATGATGAGCAGGCGCCAGCGCGGCCCATGCACGGTAGTGAGGGTGGCTTCATCGAACGCCAGAATACTGTCGCGACTGGCCTCCACCAGGGTAATGGCCAAGGTCTCGAGCGTCAGTGTGCGGGCAACCAGTTCGTGACAGCCGATGCGTTGCAGCAACGCCGACACCCACGAAAAATCGCGCACCGGCTCGATCACGATCTGCAATGTGCCACCGCAGGGCAGCCCGAAGCGCATGGCTTCTTCACGCGTTATGCCGTAAGTGAGCAGTTCGGCGAGATGGGTGGGCAAGCGGCCATTGCGGGCACGGTCTACCAAGTCGTCTTCGATGCAGCCGCCCGACACCGAGCCGATCAGCACGCCATCACTGCGTAGCGCCAGCATTGCGCCCGGAGGACGCGGGCTGGATCCGAACGTGCCCACCACAGTCGCCAGCCAGCAATCGACAGGCTCCTGCTGCCAAGCCTGCAACGCTTTTAATACAGCATGATCGACGCTATGCATCAGGCTTACCCCTGAAACTCCAAATGTATCGCCCAGCCGAAAAATCATACACCCCTGGCCGGTCATTCAACAGGCTGGCTAAACCGGCAATCTCGGTGTCGGGCTGATAGATGATGAATTCCGGCAAGGATTCGATCTATCAGGCGAGTGCAGGATAGTCGGTATAGCCCTTCTCGGTGCCACCGTAGAACGAACTCTGATCAGCGGCATTGAGTGCAGCCCCCTGCATGAAGCGTTCCACCAGATCCGGGTTGGCGATAAACGGCACGCCATAGGCCACGCAATCTGCATGACCGGAAGCGATGACAGCGTTACCGCGCGCCTTGTCATAACTGCCATTGGCCATGTAGTTACCACGATACGCGCGACGCAGTTCGTTGAAGTCGAACGGCTGCGGCTCGCCGCCCGCCATGCCAACTTCGACCACATGCAGGTAGGCCAGATTGAACGGGTTGAGCGCTTCGGCCACGTGATTGAACAGTGCCTGCGGGTTGGAGTCGAGGATATCATTGAACGGGTTGATGGGGGACAATCTCACACCGACGCGATCGGCGCCCCACACCTTGCTCACCGTCGACACGACTTCGATCAGCAGACGGGTGCGGTTGGCAATCGAGCCGCCGTATTGATCGCTGCGCTGGTTGGTGCCATCGCGCAGGAACTGGTCGATCAGATATCCATTGGCGGCATGCACTTCCACACCATCGAAACCCGCTTCCAGGGCCAACTCTGCACCGCGACGATAATCCTCCAGCAACGCCGGAATTTCATTGGTTTCCAACGCACGCGGCGTGACGAAATCCTGCAGACCGGTATAAGTGAAGGCCTGGCCTGCCGGCTTGATGGCCGACGGCGCTACCGGTAGCGCATTGTCCGGCAGCAGCGAGGGGTGGGAGATGCGCCCCACATGCCACAACTGGAGATAAATCTTGCCGCCATTGGCATGTACTGCCTCAATCACTTTCTTCCACCCCGCCACCTGTTCGGCACTATGAATGCCGGGCGTAGCCGGATAGCCATGCCCCATCGGCGAAATCGGAGTCGCCTCGCTGATGATTAGCCCGGCAGAAGCACGCTGGGCGTAATAGGTGACCATCATCGCATTCGGGATGCATCCGGGTACCGTGGCGCGGTTGCGGGTCAGGGGAGCCATCACGATGCGGTTGCGCAACTCGGTGCGACCGAGTTTGAGGGGAGAGAACAAATCAGCCATTTTCGTATGATCCTTTAATTTTTTACCAGGGTTTGAAATCAGGGGAATTTTTCACGCCTTCTATCAGCAACGTGATGTCGATCTCGTTGCCTATTGGGCCATTGGGCTTTACCGCTCAGCCGAAGCCGTAATCAGAGGCATTGATCGAGGTATGCGCCTCGAACCCGCCGCGCTGACCGCCCCACGGATCCGAGCCGAAACCGAGCAGCTTGAAGGGGAATGCAATATCCTTGGTCACGCCGTGCAAGGTCAACTTGCCCTTGAGCACGCCCTCTTCCTTGCTGACAGTCTCGACGGCAGTGCTGACAAAGCGCATCTCGCCAAAGTGCCCCGCATCCAGATACTCGACCTTGTCGCGGATATATTCGTCACGCTTGGCATGACTGGTATTCACGCTGGAGACGTTGATCCGCGCTTCGACGCTTGATTTGGAAAGATCGTTACGATCGATGAGTATCTTGCCCCTGATATCGGGGAAGGTGCCGGATGTTTTCGACATCACATGACGGATGGTGAAATTGGCGAAACTGTGCGAACTATCGATGCCGTAAACCTCGACATCCGCCAGCGCAGCGGGAGGAAGCCAGCACAGCAGACTGAACAGCAGCAATCGTTTCATGTCCGCCTCCTTAAGGTAAATCGAACAGCAATGCATCGGCCTGCTTGCCGTCGGACAGGGTAATCAAGGCTTCACGTTCAATAAAAGCGCCATCGCCCGCATTCATCGCCGTTCCGTTAAGCATGACCGAACCCTCCGCCAGATGCAGATAAAGCCTGCGGCCCGGTTCTGCATGGTATTGCAAGGGTGGGTCGCCATCCAGCAGCGTTGCCAGCAGCACGGCATCCTGCTGGAGTGCCAGCGAACCATCACGCCCATCGGGAGTGGCGAGATTGCGCCAGCGGCCGCGCTTTTCCTCGGGCGGAATCGTTTGCTGGCCATACTGCGGTTCGAGATCGTTGTGCGCCGGCAATATCCATATCTGCAACAAATGCACGGAGTCGGTGGCTGAGGCATTGAATTCGCTGTGGCGAACCCCTTTGCCGGCACTCATGTATTGCACATCCCCCGCACGGATGACCGAGCCATTGCCCATGCTGTCCTCATGGCGCAGCGCGCCGCTCAGGACATACGTCACGATTTCCATATCGTGGTGCGGGTGCGTGCCAAAACCGCGCCCCGGGGCGATGATATCGTCGTTGATCACGCGCAGCACGGAGAACCCCACGTAAGCCGGGTCGTAATACCCGGCGAACGAAAAGGTATGCCGCGCATTCAGCCAGCCATGGTCAACATGGCCGCGCGCGTTGGATCTACGTAACGTAATCACAAGCTGGAGTGGGTTCCATCACACAACACGCCGTTCTTGGTGTGCTTGCAGCCGCAGAAATACACCGTGCCGTCCTGCTCGGCCTTGTACTCGACCGGCGTAAAATCGGACCCCTTGTGCGAGCCGTCGCAGAAGGGCTGGCCGGCACTCTTGCCACAAGCGCACCACCAATAACTCTTACCGGCTTCGACTTCGACAGCAAAAGGGGATTTTTGTGCGATAACGGGTTCAGACATGATGTGCTCCTTGGTTGGGGTGGTTTACCGGCCAGAACGCATAACTGTCCATCGCCAGCATGTTAAATGTTACGCCACTGTAAACGGCTTCTGTTTCAAATTCGGTACCGGCAGCGCCCAGCGCGACATAAAACGGCAGCAGATGCTCATCGGTCGGATGGGCTTGCATCGCGCCCGGCGCGAGGTGGCGATACCCCAATAATGAGGGGATGTCGCCGCTCTGTAGATGGTCGTGCACCCAGTGCTGAAACGCCGTGACATATTCTGGCGCGGAGTCCGCACCACGCAACTGGTGAAAATGACTAAGATTGTGGGTCAGGTTGCCTGATCCCACCACCAGCACCCCGGCATCCCGCAAAGGCGCCAGCGCCTGCCCAACCCGATAATGGTGCGCGGGCCCCAGATGACTCTGCACGGAAAGCGTCAGTACCGGCACCGTAGCATCCGGATACATCAGCCGCAGCGGAATCCAGGCACCGTGGTCCAGACCGCGCTGCGGGTCGAGCGCCACTTCGAATCCCGATTCTTCCAGCAACCCCCGTGCCTCCATCGCCAACGGTACCGCTCCGGGAGCAGGGTAACGAATCGAATACAGCTGCTGCGGGAAACCGTAAAAATCGTGCAGGGTTTCCGGTCGCGGCACGATCCCGAAAGTGGGAATAGGCGTGTCCCAGTGCGCTGAAACGATCAGCACGGCCTTCGGCCTGCCAATGCGGCGTGCATATTCAACCAGGGCCTCGCCAGCCTCGCCCGGCTGCAGCGCGAATGTCGGTGCGCCATGCGGTACAAACAGCGTGGGCAAGCGATCCTGATCGACGGGCGTTTTCATGATGTCGCCAGTTTGACAATTTCTTTATACGGGATAAATATGCAATCATTAAATTGTTTATCCCATTTTTCGGGACAATAGAGGCTACCCATCATGGACAGACTGCAAGCCATGCGCGTATTCACCAGCGTGGTTGAATCCGGCTCTTTCTCGCGCGCGGCAGAACAACTGCACTTATCGGCAACCGCCGCCTCGCGCCATGTAGCCGAACTGGAGAAACATCTGGGAGCGCAACTGCTGCAACGCTCCACCCGGCGCATCCACCTGACCGAAATCGGGGCCAACTATTATGATCGCTGCCGCCTGATTCTGGCCGATGTCGAAGAGGCGGAAGCCCAAGCGGCAACCTCGGAAAGCCAGCCCAAGGGGATATTGCGCATCAGCCTGCCGCACAGTTTCGGCCTGCGCTATGTCGCACCGTTGATCCCGGAATTCTCCAAGCGCTATCCGGAGCTGCAACTGGAGCTGAGTTTTTCCGACCGCAGGGTAGACTTGGTAGAAGAAGGCATCGATATGGCGATCCGTATCACCGGCGACCTCAAAACCAGCCTGGTCGCGCGCAAGCTTGCGCCCGTACGCGTCGTTTGCTGCGCCTCCACAGCCTACCTGAATCAGCACGGCACGCCGCAAACCCCGGACGACCTCAGCCAGCACAACTGCATTACCTACAGCTACGCACCGATTGCCAATGCCTGGACTTTCCTGCGCGACGGCAAGCCATTTGAAGTGCAGATCAAGGGCCGTTTGCGCTCGAACAGTGGCGACATGGGACGCCTTGCCGCACGCGACGGCCTGGGTATCACCACCCTGCCGGTATTCATCGTCTGCGACGACCTGCGTTCCGGCGCCTTGACTGAACTGCTGCCCGATTACCCCCTCCCCTCCATCAACGTCTACGCCGTCTATTTACCGGGGGCCCGGCGGGCGGCCCGCATCAAGGCGATGGTGGAATATCTTTGGGATGCGCTGGGGCGAGGCAATCCGCCGTGGGAAAGTTAGCCCAGATCACTCGCACAGCGGCCATTCGCTCTGTAAAATGAAAGTTTGGTTTTTCTGGCAAACGACATGGCACAGCCTCACTTTCCCCGAGAACTCAACTCCGTCAATCACCTGACCGTTCGCGCCATGCTCTGGCTCAACGGATTCGCCCATATCATCATCGGTCTCGCACTGGCGATCTCGGTGCTCATGTTCACCTGGCTGTTCTACGAAGACGTTCGGCAGGCCGCCAGCGCCCACAATCTCGTGCATGGATTTCTGCATGCCCTGGGCACACTGATGCTGCTATGGTCAATTTCGGCGCTGATCACCGCCGAAATCCGTTACCTGTTGGGCAGCAATCTTGAAGTCGAAACCTTTATCGAGGTCGCCATGGTCGTGGTATTGCGCAAGCTGATCGTGCTGCCGGTGCAGGATGCAACACCCACGCTGGAAGACCTGGCCATGTGGGTTGGCGCCGCCCTGCTGCTCGGCATCATGTATGTGCTGGTACGCTGGAGCCAGCAATTCAACTCAGGCCAGCGCCGCATCGAGCAGCCACAGGAGTAACCCCGCAGTGCACACTCGACAGGTTTATGCCACGCCCCTTTACAGAACGGAGCGCATTCGTACGGTCGAGCGGTCGGCCGGCACCGCTGGCCTGATGGAAAAGGCCGGCCTGGCTGCCGCGACCTTGGCGAAAGACCTGCTGGGCGACGCTGGCGACACCATCCTTGTGGTTGCGGGCCCCGGCAACAACGGTGGCGATGCGCTGGTCGCCGCACGTCACCTGAAAGCGTGGTGGTTCAAGGTAACCGTCGTGTTCGTTGGGGACCGCGACAACCTGCCTCCCGATGCTGCAACCGCACTCGATGCCTGGCTGGCAGTGGATGGCTCGCTGGACAGTAG